>JAITBJ010000068.1 GCA_031283665.1 Candidatus Opitulatrix cubana | reverse complement strand
TGAATTTTTCTTATTTCATCTACTTCCTGAGCCAGTGCAGAAAATTTTAATTTCATAATTTCCATCTCATCATTAGCATCTATAAGATCACTAAAATCTTCTCTTTCAGCTCGTTCAATAGTCTCTTTAATTTGTCTTTCTGTAGCCATAATTCTATTTTACCTTATATTCTCCCATTTTTCAAAACTTGACAGACTCATACAATGAAAAATTTTTATTTTAGTAGGACTAATTTGTTCGTATATAACTAAAACCGGTTTGCCTTTATCACTAACACACAAAACAAGAAAAATGTCGTCAATATCTTCTCTTTGCTTCCGTTTAAGCTGTCGATAAAGCAAAAGATTTCTTATTTGCAATGAAGTTTTAAACTCGTGTTTAAATGCACTTCGTGCAAACTCCATATCAAAATAATCCATAATCGTAGTCTGACACTTTTAATATCATTTGTCAAGTTAAGACTAAAAATGTTAAAATAGCAGCATTGTTGAAAACATTACTTTTCTATATATGTTTATTGTTATTAAAGCAGTTTTTAACTTTTAACATCGAAACCTTTTAAAAATTAAAAATGTTACCAAATTGTTATAATTATGTGCACGGGGGGGGTTCGGCGATTTTTTTGTAAACTATAACTATGAATACAAAAATTAAACCACAAAAAATCGGCACTATTATAACAGTTTTATTATTTGGAGCAATTTGCGCAATTGGCGGATATGAGTTGCGATCATCTACTGATAGCAACAGTTCCGTTTTACCAATTGCTAAAGGTGGCACAAGTGCAAACACAGCAGAAACAGCAAGAGATAATTTAAGTTTATACTCTAAATCAGAAATAGACACTAAATTTGCTAACACTGGTCAAAAAGTTACAGTTTCTATTACACTAAATAATGGAGCATATTTTAATTTTGGAAGTAGTGAAGCAAAGTTTATTGGATATAAACAAACAAATGGAGATATTTTGGGATATGTGGAAATAGATGCTTATGTTACTATTGCAACAGGTAATTTTGAAGCAGTAACTATTGCTAGTTTGCCATCAGGATATAAAACAGTAGAAAAGCACCAAGCCGTTGGCTCGGTTTGGATAACAGGAGCATCAGGAGCGGCCCAATTTTTATGGGCAGAATTAGATACACCTGGCGGAACTGACCTAATAAAAACTTGGAATAACAATGCTAATGTTCCAAGGAGTACTAGTTTGAGACTTATGTTTAATTTCCCTTATATAATTAGAGAAGCGTAATTTAAACATTTAACTAAAAACAGTCTAAATCTTTTAAAAATTCTTTCATTTTTTCGTGCTATAATAATCCTATGAAAGAAAAAGCACTTACTGCAAATGATAAAAACATTCGAAGAGTGGCAATTGCTGGTGGAGTTGGCACAGCTTTAGAGCAATTCGATTTTGTGTCTTATGGATTAGCAGCAGCATTAGTTTTTCCACAAGTCTTTTTCCCCAATGACGCCGATCCGCTAGTTGGAGCTCTAAAAGCATTTATCGGTTATGCAGTGGGCTTTTGCGCGCGGCCAATTGGTGGACTTATTTTTTCTCATTTTGGCGAAAAGCTCGGACGAAAATGGGTGCTATTTGGCACTCTTGCACTAATGGGAAGCGCCACATTTTTAATTGGTTGTATACCATCTTACACAATTATCGGTCAGTGGGCAGCAATTATTCTTTTTGTTTTAAGATTTTTGCAAGGTATGGGAGCTGGTGCAGAACAAGCCGGAAGTGCCACGCTTTTAACAGAAACAGCAAAAGTAGGAACTCGTGGAAGATTAGCTAGTTCGGTAATGATTGGTGCAGCTGCAGGAGTCGTTTTAGGCACACTTATTTTTGCACTACTTCAATTAGTGGTTCCTGAAAGCGCTATGGTCGCATGGGGATGGAGAATACCATTTTTATTTTCAATTTTAGTAACTGGTGCAGCATTTTTGATTAGAGCTCATATTGCAGAATCCCCTGTTTTTGAATATGTAAAAAAAGAAGCTAGTAAAAAATACGAAACGAATAAAGCACCTGTTTCAGAAGCATTTAAATACGGCTGGAGAACTATTTTAAAAGTCTTTTTTATGAACTGGGGACCAAATACGCAGAGTTATATAGTCCAAACATTTTTCGTTACTTTCGTTACTACAAAAGTGATAGTAGGAACAACTTCTGCAGGTGAAAGCATATTTTTCTCAAAACCGTTAATCACAAATATACAATTAGTAGGCGCTATAATTGGAATGGCTAGCAGCTTTTTCTGGGGCTATATTTCTGACAAAATTGGAAGAAAAAAGCCAACCGTTTTCATCGCTTCCATTTCTATAGTTCTGCCATTTATTTATTTCTCGTTTCTTGATAGCGGATTAACTATTTTAGTAGCAATCTCTGTATTTTTGGGCTACATCTTTGCAGCATACGGAAGTGTAGGAATTCAAATGAGCTACTTTCCCGAACTTTTTGGATCTAAATATCGCTATGCAGGAATGACTATTGCAAGAGAGCTTTCTTCAGTAATTGGGGGCGGAATTGCACCTCTTATTTCAGCGGCTCTTTTAGCAGCTACTTCTTCATGGCTTCCTGTAGCAATTTATGCTGCCACCACTATGCTCTTTTCAGCTATCGCATCTTTTATAAGTCCCGAAACCCTTAATAGAGATTTAACTATTCCAGCAGATGCTGTAAAAGGAGAATATAAGAAAATTACTTCCTAAACCCCTTTATGCTATAATTTATGTATGACTAATCCTGACGAAATCGCAATAATTGTAGTGACATATAAGCGGCAAGAGCTTTTAGAAATCTTGCTAGATTCTATAACTAAAATGAATATAAAACCGGGAAGAGTTTATATAGTAGACAATGAAAACTCTGATGCAACTAAAAAAATTGTTGACCGCTTTCAAAAAAATCAGCCGCGTTTAAAATCAAAAACCTCTACAGAAACCCTAAACTTTAAATATATTGCAAACGAAAAAAATACTGGAGGAGCTGGAGGATTTTACACCGGAACTCGTGCAGCGTATGAAGACGGATACAAATGGTTCTGGTTAATAGATGATGATGTGAAAGTGCTCCCTCTTGCATTAGATATTTTGCTTCCACGGATGGAAAATCATTCAATGATTCAGGGTCAAAGAATGGATTATGATATGTCTACTTTTTATTGGCAATATCGTTTTAGCGAAAAGCTTGGAATCCCAAACCCTCTTTCCTCACCAAGTCTTGCACCAGGTGAAGCTCGCCCAATGAACACAGCATGCTTTGAGGGAACTATTTTCAACCGAAAAATTGTAGACAAAATTGGTTTTCCTGATCCACGGTTTTTCATATATTGGGATGATACTATTTATGGCTATTTAGCTACTCATTACACGCAGCCTGTATACGTAGAGGGTCTTATTTTGCAAAGAACTCGTGAGGTCAAAAATCTTGATTTAGGAATCCGCCATTTAAGAAGCACATCTGATATTGTCCGCTATCATATGATGAAAAACAGAGGATATATGGCAAATTATTATAAACTATTTGGAGATTATAATCATATACTTTTCTCATTTGGCACATTTTTAACATTTGTGAAAGAAGCAATTCGGATTTTTACTGTGGACAAAACACCATCCACATCTTTTGCAGCTCTAATAGAGGGGTATATGAGGTCTAAAGAAATTATGAAATCTGATTGGAAACCGTCTATTTGGTATAAGAATAATGCAGAGGAATACGACGATCTGGACCAAATGACTTAGAAGTCAATTTTGGACCTGGTGGATATTGGCGTCGTTTATATTCAGAAGTATTATAAAGTTTTGCTATTTTCAAAACATCTGCCTTTTTGAATCCACGCTCAATAATTGTAGTTACAGATTCGCCTTTTTCAATTAACAGTTTCAAAAGTTTATCAAGCACAGAATAATCTAAAAGAGAATCAGAATCTTTTTGATTAGGCTTTAGCTCCGCAGACGGCTCTTTTACAAACACATTTGCTGGAATAGGGTTTTTAGTAAGCGCTGTGCTTTTTGAATTACGCCATTTCGCTAATTTGATAATATCAGTTTTGTATACATCTTTAACTGGTGCATAGGCTCCTACTGTGTCGCCGTAAAGTGTGGAATATCCCACTGCTAATTCAGATTTATTTCCTGGCGCTAGCACTAAACTTCCCTCACGATTAGACACTCCCATCAAAATTAAACCTCTAATTCGTGATTGCACATTTTCTGCTGCTGTGCTCTCTAATTGCAAATCATTTTGAAAATCATCAACATATTTATTTATAGGAATAATCTCAAAATCTGTTTTGAGTTTTTTTGCCAATTCCTCTGCATCTGTCACAGATTCTTTACTTGAAACTGCGGACGGCATAGAAACTAATTTCACATTTTCTGCTCCTAATGCGTCAACAGCCATCACCGCCACTAATGAAGAATCTATTCCTCCGCTAGCTCCAATACATACACGCTCAAAACCGCTTTTGCGAACATAATCGTAAATTGAAAGCACGCACGCCTTATAAATATCAGCTATATTATCTACTCCAAGTCTTACAGGTTTATAACTTACTTCAGTGTCATATACTACAAAATCTTCTGTGAAAGATTTCGCCTGTTGCACTTTAAAGCCCTGCTTATTTATTACAAATGATGAACCATCAAAAACTAAATCATCTTCGCCGCCTACTTGGTTTACATAAATCACATCTTTTTTTATTTTATGCGCAAAGGCAGAAACTGCTGCATCTCTTAAAGATTTTTTCCTATCATTAAATGGAGACGAGTTTATCACAATTGCAATATCTGCTAATTCAAAAATAGGTAGCACAGTCTCGTCAATTATATTTTCTCCATCTGGTCCATCCCATATATCTTCGCAAATTAAAGGAGCATAATTAAATGTGATATTATCAGATATAGAATAATGAACCGAAAAACCCTGACCTGCAGTAAAGTTTCTTACTTCAGAAAACTCATCAAAATTAGGAAGCTGCTGTTTATTATAAATGTAAGCAATTTTTCCTCTTTCTACAATAGCAAGTGAATTATGCGGTTTATGCATTTTTGAAAAAGTAGGAAGCCCTAAAACAATTTGCAACTTTTCAAACGGCTTTCCTTTTTTTGTCTGTGAAGCAATTTTTTGTAAACTTGCATAGCAGCTTTCTAAAAAATCTTTTGAAAATGATAAATCTTTTATAGGGTAGCCTGACACTGACATTTCTGGAAATACTATTATTTGTGCTCCTGCATCTGAAGCTTTTTCACAATATGCAAAAATGCTTTCTCTATTAGAGCGCAAATCTCCAACAGTTGTGTTAATTTGTGCAAGTGCTATTTTCATAATTAAATATCAAAATATAATTCAAATTCGCCAGGCGTAGGTCTAACTTTCAAATAGTCTATTTCATTATGCTGCTTATAATCTATCCAAGTTTGAATTAAATCCTCTGTAAAGCAGCCTCCAGCAAGCAAAAACTTATAATCTTTTTTCAGAGCATCTAATGATTTTTCTAATGAGTCAGGAACTGTTTTTATTTTGGAAAGAGCTTTTTCGCTCATTGCATAAAGATTTCCGTCCACAGGTTTTGGTGGCTCGATTTTATTTATCACACCATCTATTCCTGCAAGAGCTTGTGCTGAAAAAGCTAAATATGGATTTGATGATGGATCTGGGATTCTAAACTCTATACGCTTTGCAGCTGGTGATGAACCTGTGATTGGGATTCTGATTGCAGCAGAGCGGTTTCTAGCTGAGTAAACTAAATATGTAGGAGCTTCAAAACCTGGCACTAATCTTCTATATGAATTAGTAGTAGGATTTGTAAATGCTAAAATGCTTGGTGCATGCTTGATAATGCCACCGATATACCACCGCGCAATATCAGATAAATCACCATATTTTCCGCTTTCAAAAAAGAGCGGCTTTCCTTTTTTCCATAGCGACTGATGGCAGTGCATACCTGAACCATTATCATCAAAAAGAGGCTTTGGCAAAAATGTAGCTGTTTGACCGTTTTCAAAGCATGTGTTTTTCACAATATATTTAAAAGTCATTAAATCATCTGCAGCACGCGTTAGAGTGGAAAACTTATAATTGACTTCTTGCTGCCCTGCAGTGCCCACTTCATGATGAGAGCGCTCTACCTCAAAACCAGCATTCTGCAAATTAGCTACAATTTCATCTCTTATTTCAGCAGTTTGGTCCACAGGGGGAACTGGAAAATATCCGCCCTTAATCTTAGGCCGGTGCCCAGAGTTTCCATCTGCATAATTTGTGCCTGTGTTCCAAGCGCCCTCTGTAGAGTCTATAGAATAGTATCCCTCATTTATAGAAGTATTAAACCTCACATCATCAAAAATATAAAACTCTGCTTCTGGCGCAAAGAAGATTTGATCAGCAATGCCTGTTGAGCGAATATATTCTTCTGTTTTAAATGCCACTTGGCGAGGGTCTTTTTCGTACGCATTATTTGTGATAGGATCTACTACACTAAATGACATAGCAAGAGTAGGCTCTTTTTTAAAAGGGTCTATATATGCTGTATCAAAATCAGGAACCAGTTTTAAATCTGATTCATTTATAGTTTGAAAGCCTTTTATTGAAGAACCGTCAAACGCTAAACCATCAGCAATCACAGAATCTAAAAACATTTTTGAGGGTATATTTAAATGCTGCTGAACTCCTGGCAAGTCTATAAATCTCACATTTATAAATCGTATATTATTTTTCTCAATTAAGTCTACTATCTTTTTTTTGTCCATTTACCTTAAACCTTTTCTACTTTGACGAACATTTTGCGGATCTATACCTTTTGGAATAGGCAATCTAAAACCGCCTATTGCTCTCAAGCGCTTCAAAATTTCCTGAAGCTCTGCTTTTGTGAGAGACACTTTTTGGCGAACTATAGTTTTTTTCAATTTTTTCAACGGCACTTGACCTGGTGCATTTCCGCATTCAATTTTTATAACGGGCACATTTGGTAAAATGCGAGCAATCTTTTTTCTTTCATTTTCTAACATTGGTCTAACTCTAGCACTTGGTCCCTCACTAACTAAAACTACACCGGGTCTGCCTACGCCTCTAAATACTAAATCATGAAACTTCCCGTTTATAGCCACAGGATTTTCCTCAAACGAAAAGCCTCCTATATTTATAGAACTCAAAATTGCTCCTGATGCACCTAGCTGACCCTCCACATTTTTGAAACCAGCTTTATCGGCAAACCGTGAAAGAGTAAATAGCGCTCCTAACACGCCCACTAACACACCCAATAAAATAAGAAAATAAAAAGAAGTTAAAATGCCTATCACAGCAGTTATAACAATTGGTGCTACAAAAATAGTCCAAAAAATAAATGGCAGCTTTGGGAAAAAGCCAGTGGTAAAATGAAAAACTTCTATAATCTGTTTTATAGTTTTAAATCGTTCTTTTTTTATTTTCTCTTTATTATCTTTCATAATTTATTATCTCTTTCAAAACACTTCCAAATCTAATCTAGTTTATAATCTTTTTTGCTCTTATGTTTTGCTTTTGGCATTCTCATAGGTCTAAACTGTAGCATTCTCATAATCGCATACCAAGCGTTGCACTTTTGAGAAGTAGCCTCTGCCACACCAAACTTACGATATAAACTCTTTTTGAGTTTTTGCCAAGTGTAAACAGATTCCAAAACAATAAAAAATAAATATACATACATAAAAAGCGTTATATAAGTTGCAAAAAACTGATTATCTGTGCCAAAGCCCATCATAAACAAAAATACTATAACCACAATTACCATAAAATACTCTGAAAAAGAAAACCTTGAATCTATAAAATCTCTTATATATGATCTGACTTTTCCTTTATCACGCTTTTGCAAAAATCGCTCATCACCATTTTTCATAGCTTCATATTGGTTATTTCTCAGCTGCTTCTCTTTTAAACGCAATGCCTTTTTCTCTTCTTTTGAGAGCTTTTTTCTGTTAGCAGAAGAGCGAGACTGGACAATAGGATTTAATCGCGCACGCTGAGCTTCCTTTCTTTTAGGAGTAGGATTTTCCTTTGACATATATATATTCTATCACAGCACATAATTTATTTTTTGTTATAAAAGAGTTAGATTTCTAACTAATAACTATCTGAAAGACTATAAAATATGTTAGTCTGAAAATAGGAAAGGAACTCAAACAGCTTATGATAAAAGTTAGAAATCTAAATAAAATATATAACCCTAAACACAATCCTGTTCACGCACTAGTTGATATTAATTTAGATATTCCATATAGTAAGAGAATTGCAATTGTTGGGAAATCGGGCTCTGGAAAATCTACACTTATGCAAGTGATGTCAACCTTAGATTGGGCTACTTCAGGTGAAGTTTTAATAAATGATGATAACATTTTGCAATATAATGAAAAACAGCTTGACACTTTTAGAGCAGAAAAAATGGGCTTTATTTTCCAAAACTTTTATGTGGATGACACTCAAAATGTGCAAGAAAATATATCTTTGCCGCTTGAGATAATTGGGGAAAATAAAGCCACTAGAAAAAGCAAAATTGAAACGGCACTAAAATCGGTGGACCTATTAGAAAAAAGCAATACATTAGCTAGTGAACTTTCAGGCGGGCAGCGCCAAAGATTAGCAATAGCCCGTGCAATAGTGAATAAACCAAAAATTCTTTTTGCAGATGAGCCTACAGGCAATTTAGACTCTCAAACAGGAGCAAAAATAATACAAACTCTTTTTGATTTAACACATCATTTAGGTACGACTTTAATAATGGTCACTCACGACAATTCGTTAGCTAAAATGTGCGATATTATTTTTGAAATTAAAGATGGGTGTGCAGCTCTAATAAATAATAAGGAGATGATATAAATGAAACGCAAAGATATAATGCATCGCTCATTACAGTCTCTAAAACATGCAAAAATAAGAACCGCTTTCACAAGTTTAGCAATCTCTGTAGGAGCTTTTACTATAAGCGCTGCATTGAGTGCAGGATACGGAACTAAACAATATATAGAAGATTTATTAGCGGAAAATGTTGACATTTCAGAGAAAAAGGCTTTACTTGATGCTGTAGCATTTGCGGAAGCAGGAGTTATATTTTTCGGCTGTCTTGCACTTTTAGCATCTGTTTTTGGAATTATAAACACGCAATATATATCTGTTTTAGAAAGAAAGCGCCAAATTGGAATGATGAGATCTCTTGGAGTGCATGCAAAAGATGTTTCAAAGCTCTTTCGCTATGAAGCGGGGCTTATCGGATTATTTGGCGGACTTATCGGGTGTGCATTAGCATTTATTTTAACGCTATTCAATGATCCACTTATTAGAATGCTTCAAACTAATCCAAACGAACAACCTCCAAAACTTCTTATTTTTGATTGGGTGTCTTCATCTGCTTTACTAATTTTTCTAATAATTATTGCCGTTATAGCAGGCTATTTTCCTGCACGAAAAGCTGCAAAACTCAGACCTGTTGAAGCCTTACGAGGTTAAACAAATCGCGATATTAATAATACGTAATGCTTCCAAGCGGCACAGACTTTTTTGCACCTGTAGCGCTAGGCACATTAGACGGCTTCTTATGTAGCGTCTGATTTCCTATAACTACCATAGCCACAGCTTCTTTTGCATCTGATGAAAAACCTAAATCTTCTTGTGTGAGCACTTCCACACCATCAGCATTTTCCACACCATTTAGATACTCATCATCGTTCAGGCATTCACTTAAAAATTTCAAAAGTGTAGGATTGAAACTGCCTCCTCCGCCCACGATTAGTTCTGTTTTCCCGTCTTTTATAAACGGCCTCACATTTTCAGCAACTGATTTAGCTGTGAAATATGTGACAGTAGCAATAAAATCCTCATTTGATATTCGTGATTCATATTTAGCAATTAACGGGTCTATAAAGTCTTTGCCAAACATCTCTCTACCGGTGGTTTTTGGATAAGGTGCTTTAATATATGGATGACTCATAAGATTAGTTAGCAGTTCAGAGTTCACACTGCCTCGTGCTGCAGCTTTTCCATCTTTATCGTACGAAATGCCAAAAAATCTGTTAGCAATTTCATTTATTATCATATTTCCTGGTCCTGTGTCAAATGCCACTATTTTATCAAAATCATTATTTTTTGGCATTACTGTCACATTTGCAATACCGCCTATATTTAGCAAAAGTCTCACCTTATCACCACTTTTATACATCACATATTCTGAATACGGCACAATAGGAGCTCCTTGCCCTCCTACAGCCATATCTCTTGCACGCAAGTTTGAAATCACAGTAGCACCAGTTTCTTCACAGATTATAGCTGGTTCACCTAGCTGAAGTGTTGACCTTTGTAGCTGACTTTCATTATTATTTTCAGAGACTTTATTATTCTCAGGCACTTCCGGAATATGATAAACTGTGAGCCCGTGAGAAGCTATAAAGTCTATGTTTGCAATATCTATTTTTGCACTCTTGCAGACTCTTTTGCAAGCATCAGCAAATAAATGACCTAGTTCAAAATTGAGCGAACAAATTTCAGCAGTGCTTCCTGCATTTGGCGGTAAAACATTTTTTATTTTACTAATTTGATTCTGAGTAAATGAGTAAGTTGCAAAATGCAAAAGTTTCACTTCTGTGCCCTCATCTACGCCGTTTATTTCCACAATTGCTGCATCTATGCCATCAAGCGATGTGCCAGACATTAAACCTATTGCTAACATAATTATATTATAACATTTCAAGCTCTATATTAGTTTATGATAAAATGAACTTATGGAAAAGAAGTTAGACAGTTTGCTAAATGCTAACACTATTAAAATTTTTGATAATTCAGCACAAAGAATTTCATGGAAAGATGCTGTGAAAATGTGTTTAGAGCCACTACTTGAAAACGGGAGCATTGAAAAACGGTATATAGATGCTGTGATTTCCACTGTAGAAAAAACTGGTCCATATATAAACCTTGGAAACTCTATTGCGCTACCGCATTCACGACCTGAAAATGGTGTTCTGAAAATTGGTATGACTCTTTTGAAATTGTCAGAGCCTGTAGACATTCAAGATAGCGATCACCGGGCGCAGCTTTTTTTCGGACTTGCAGCCACAGATAATAATTCGCATCTTGATGCATTAGCTGCTCTTTCAAATACTTTAATGAATCAATCAAAAGTTGATAAACTAAAAACAGCAGAAAATGTGGAAGAGATAATAAAAATAATTTTTCACGAGTAAAACGCATCTTATCAAGGAGAATAAATGAAAATTGTAACTGTTTGCGGGCACGGACTTGGATCTAGCTTTATGGTTGAAATGAATATCAACAAAGCTCTTAGTGAGTTCGGTCTAGATGATATAGAGGTTTCACACAGCGATTTAGGAAGTGTGACCAACGCTGATGCAGATATTTTTGTAGTAGGAAAAGATTTAGCTGATGCCACATCTAGTTTAGATAATGTAATAACTCTTGACACACTTATAGACTATCCAGAATTAAAAACTAAATTGGAAGCAGCTCTTAAAGAGAAAGGTAAATTATGAATTCAACACTAAAAACTATTGTAGATATTATAAGTGTGCCGGCAATTTTAGTTGCTCTTATTGCGTTGTTAGGGCTCTTACTACAAAAAAAGCCAACCTCTGAAACTATTAAAGGGACTATTAAAACCTTTATCGGATTTTTAGTTATCACTGCTGGTGCTGGCATTGTAGAAAAGTCGCTAACTCCTTTTTCGCAAATGTTTATACATGCTTTCAATGTGCAAGGGGTGGTGCCAAATAATGAAGCAATAGTTTCAATTGCTCTTACTAAATTAGGAAGTTTGACAGCACTAATTATGTTTGCAGGAATGATTATTAACATTTTAATTGCGCGCTTTTCACAATTAAAATATATTTATCTCACAGGTCATGCAATGCTTTATATGTCATGTATGTTTGCAGTGATTTTAGATGGAATAGGTGTAGATTTTTTGCTAAGCATTTTGCTAGGCGGCCTCGCACTCGGACTTTCAAACACTTTGTTTCCGGCCCTCGCGCAGCCTTTTATGAAAGATATTACGCAAAATGAGTCTGTGGCGCTAGGTCATACCGGTGATGCAGGCTATGCTTTGAGCGGCTTTATTGGAAAACTTATAAATAAAAAAGGCAAATCAAAATCTACAGAGGATATATCATTTCCAAAAAGTTTAAGCTTTTTGAGAGATTCGTCTGTGGCTATAGCGCTTACTATGTCAATAGTTTATATAATAGTTGCTATTTTTGCAGGCTCAGATTTTATCACAAATGAATTAAGCTCTGGTCAAAACTTCATAGTCTATGCAATTATTCAAGCAGGAACTTTTGCAGCAGGAATTGTGATTATTTTGCAAGGTGTTCG
>JAITBJ010000056.1 GCA_031283665.1 Candidatus Opitulatrix cubana | reverse complement strand
CCATTTGGGAACGGCTTACCTGTTTTTTTGGAGAAAAATAATTTTTACTAGTTCCTGATGTAATACCGGAATTATAAAGCCAAATTATTGCTTTTTTAGAAAAAGAGTTTTTTATATCTCTAAATGACGCTTTCAAATTAGGATCAATTTTGGGACTTCCAGACATTCTATACAAAAATACTGCCATCTGCTCACGAGTTAAAATTCTTGACGGTGAATAATGTTTTGAATCGGTCCCAACAGTAACTCCATAACCAAAGCACCAAATAATAGCCTTTTTACTTTCCTCAGACAGTTTACTAATATCTGCAAAAGAGCTTTCACGGTCAACTGGTGAAAGCTCAAAATAAACTCCTGCAGTAGATTGCGCAAAACTAGTTTGCCCATCTAAAACAGCATAAACCTTAACTGATGCATAATTATTCGCTCTCACATTTGAAAAAGTATATTCCGATAAACTGTTAGATAAATTATCTACCGCATATACAGTGCCGCCTACTTTATTTAGCACTTCTATTTTATACTTCACATCTACAGTATTTGATTTTTTCCATTTCACCACTAAATTATGTTTATCTTTTATAAGTTTTACATCACTTGGCGGCGCTGGAGCTGATGATGCACTTAGTACCGTAATTGGTGCTGGCTTAATTGGTGCTGGCAAAGATAAAGCGCTTTGAAATGAAGTGGCGCATAACACAGTTGATAATAAAATTGCACACGCAATTTTTGCGATATTTGATTTTGTCATATTGTTCTTTCCTTTTCTGTATATACAGTTTCCAATTATTATATATACTATTTATACGCTATCACAACAGATTTAGCCAGTCAAGGGTTTAGCTAATTTGTTAACAATTTTATTATAAAACTAAAAAGTCTTATATGCTTCAAGAGCTGATGCTTCAAATGCAGCTCGGGTGCAAAGTTTCCTAAAATGAAAAACTCTTATATGCTTCAAGAGCTGATGCGAAAACTTGATGCATATCAAAATACTTATAAACTCCTAAACGGCCACCAAAAATCACATTATTCTCAGCATCAGCTCTTTTTTTATACAGCTCAAAGTTTTTAGCATCTTCAGGAGTGTTTACAGGATAATATGGTTCATCGTTTTTTTCTGCAAAGCGAGAAAACTCTTTTACAATCACAGTCTTTCCTGCTTTATATTCTCGCTCTGGATGAAAATGCTTAAACTCTAAAATACGAGTATATGGCTGCTCTAGATCTGCATAATTCATAGCTCCTATACCCTGATAGTCGTCCACATTTTCTACACTTTCTTCAAAATCTAATGTCCGCCAACCTAATTGACCATATTCATAATCAAAGTATTTATCTATAGGTCCTGTATACACAACAGGCACTTTTCCAACTATTTTGCTTTTTGAAAATTTATAACTCTCATCAAAAAAATCTGTTTCTAATTTCACGGTTATATTTTCATTTTTAATCATATTTTCAAAAAGCGCAGCATATCCGTTTACAGGCAACCCCTCATATTTATCATTAAAATATCTATTGTCATAATTATACCGAACAGGCAAACGCTTTATAATGCTTGGGTCTAAAAGTTTTGGATCTGTTTGCCATTGTTTAGCGGTATAATTTTTAATAAATGCTTCATAAAGCGGTCTGCCTATTAAAGAAACACCTTGCTCATCAAGGTTTTCAGGTGTCTTTCCTCCTAATTCCTCTGACTGCTTCGCCACAAGGGCTTTTGCTTCATCAGGTGAATAGTTGCTATGAAAAAACTGATTTATAGTTCCTAAGTTTATAGGCATTGGAAAAACTTCACCTTTATGCGTGGTATAAACTCTATGAATATAATTTGTAAAAGATGAAAAGCGGTTTACATATTCCCATACTTCATCATTGCTTGTATGAAATAAATGAGCTCCATATTTGTGAACCTCTATACCTGTTTCAGGGTTTTTTTCAGAATAGGCGTTTCCACCAATATGATTTCTTTTATCTATTATTAACACCTTTTTTCCATCTTGAGTGGCCCTCTCACCAAAAGTCAAACCAAATATACCGGCACCAACTATTACTAAATCATATTCTATATCACTCATAAGTTAATTATATCATTTACACATATAATAAATAGTCTATTTCTGAATCTGCTTTTTTGCAAAATGGCCTCTTACAATTGTAAAAATAGACCATATTAAAAGAGTAGCAATTTCAATAATCACAAGCGAGGTGCAAATCTCTAAACTCTGATAAAAAGAATCAACTCCAAAATAATTCAGACTCTTTACGCCAATAACTCCTGACGAAAAAAAGAAAATAATTTGAATATATATAAAAAATAAAGCATTTGCAATTCCGCAGCATATAAACGCAGCAATCACTCTATTTATAAACTCAGACGTGTGAAGCTGCGCAAGAGTGTGTCCAAAATTAAATCTTTCAATTTTAACTATATTTTCTTTTTCTCGTATAAAGCTAATGCGATATGCCTTTCTCTTTGTCATTTTGATTATGAAAATGCTAATTATTAAACCTAAACTCAAAAAAGCTCCTAAAACAAAAAACCAAATTAAATGAAAAGAGTTATTAGTAGGATACGCCGCAAAAATAGGGACAGCTGGGGTTAGCGCTTGACGGCTCTCCCATAAAGAAAACGGCACACTATATTCAAAACTTACTCCATGCGGGGTAAACCATGCAGGCAGAATAAAAATTAAATTAGGAACAAAAACTAATTGAGCAAGCAAAAATGCTAAAGCTGGAAATGCTGGTGGATTTATCATATTATAAACAGCATCTATTTCTTGAAACGAAATTAGTGCCCAAATAATAAAAACTGCTGCAGAAAAAAAATAGATAAATGCAAAAGTGGCAAAACTCATTCTTATTCCTAATCTGATAAAGTTTGGAATCTTTTGAATCGTTTTAGAATATCTAAATGATGCAAAGATAGAATCAACTCCTGGATAACTCTGTGAAAGCAGTGCAAAAATCTGCCCTACAAAAAAAACTAAACTTGGATAAAATATAATTTTGAAAAAAGCTTCCTGAGAAATTGTCTTTCCTGGAATAGAAATTAAAACAGATAAAGCGCAATTAGTTATGAACGCTATAAACAATATATAAGGGTTCAGATTTTTGCACTGCTTTGCTAATATATATGAGATGAAAATAAATAACAGCGTCAGCCCTAAAGGGATTAAAGAAATAGATATATTACCAATTGACACTGCTAATCCAAACGGAATGAAATACATAGAAAATGAGTTTATAAAAATCAACGACCAAAAAGTGGTGCTAGGATCCACTAATGGCGGTGTAGAAATAATTATAATACTCACTAATATAAAGACTAATGTATATGAAAAAAAGCAACTCTTTAACGCCAGTTTTGCACCCTCATACAGATTAAACTTATTAAAGGCAGATTTTTTATACAGTTTCATACTCTAATGCGTTTCATATTTTAATACAGAATCATACTTTAGTATTTGAAAAATCCATATTTTGATTTAAATGATTTATCTGAATAATTATTCTTTTTCGCGAACTTATAATTTTTGTATTCAGTTTCTGTTATTAATTCTTCACCAATGTCTAGCAAATAAGGCGAACGGTTTAAATAAACCACTCTTCCCCATTGTAGTCTTGATGTGGACCATGTCAGATAGAGCCTTTCTTTTGCACGAGTCACTCCCACATAAGCCAAACGCCTCTCCTCATCCATTTGTGCCGATGAACCAACAGATAAAGAACTTGGCACTGTGCCATCTTCAAGACCGGTAAAAAATACTACAGGAAACTCTAAACCTTTAGCACTATGCAAAGTCATAAGAGAAACAAAACCGCTTTCAGCATTTAAATCAGCTAAATCATCAGTGTCAGAAATAAGCGATATCATTTCCAAAAAATTTTCAAGATTTGCATCCGCTTCCCCCTCTTTCCAAGTTCGTGCTATATTCACTAACTGATCTAAATTTTCTAAACGCACTTGGTCTTGCGGATCTGCACTCTCTTCAAAATGAGATTTTAATCCAGTTTTATCAACTACATTATTTGTAAAGCTAACAATATCAGTTTCGGTCTCAAGGTTTTTAATGTCTGCAGCTTCAATTGACAAAAAGCTAATTATCTGAACAAAATCTTGAAAACGGCGCTTTGTAGCATTTGATAAGGTTTGAATTTGGTCTACCTTATTCAGAGCTGCATATAAAGAAAGTGAAGCACCTCTTGCAAAATCAAGAACTTTTTCCACGCTCACCTTTCCAAGACCTCGCGCAGGAAAGTTGATAATTCTAAGCAAATTCACATCATCATCAGGATTAGAAATCACTTTCAAATATGCTAAAGCGTCTCTAATCTCTTTACGGTCATAAAACTTTGTGCCACCTATCACTTTATAAGGAGTTGAAGATAAAAGAAGCTGCTCCTCAATAGCTCTACTCATAGCATTTGTGCGATAAAACACTGCTATATCTTTTTCCTTATAGCCGGCAAAGTCAATTAACTCGCGAATTTTATCAACAATATATTCTGATTCTGCAATTTCATTATCAGTTTCACAAACTACTATTTTTTCACCATCGCCTAACGCAGACCAAAGATTTTTTTTATATTTATTAGTGATTGGATCAATTATATTATTTGCCGCCTGCAAAATTGTGTTTGTGGATCTATAATTTTGATCTAAAACAATCACTTTTGCATCCTCCCAGTCTTTTTCAAACTCCACTATATTTCTAATATCAGCACCTCTAAAAGAATAAATTGACTGATCTACATCGCCTACTACAGTCAAGCTATTTCCAGATCCAAAAAGCCTCTTAACTAGCTGATATTGCGCCACATTTGTGTCCTGATATTCATCAACAAATATATATTTAAATTGGTTTTGATATTCTGCTCTTACTTCAGCTGAATTATCTAAAAGATAAATAGTTCTCAAAATAATATCATCAAAATCTAAAGCGTTTGCCTTTTTCAATCTACTATTATAAACTCTAAAAACATCAAAAAGATGCTTCTCGAAATCGTCATATTCGTCTATGCTCTCAGCAGGTGATAAAAGCTCACTTTTTAGATTGCTAATTTCATTTCTAAATGAATTAGGAGAATACTTTTTAGGATCTATATTTAAATCAGATAAAATCATTTTAATTAGCTGCTTTGAATCTTGTGTGTCATAAATTACAAAGTTAGAAGGCAGCCCTGCTTTATTATGTTCTTTTCTCAAAATCCTGAGACAAGCAGCGTGAAAAGTGTAAGCCCAAATAGACCGAGCTCGCTCACCCACTAATTTATGTAAACGGTATTTCAATTCGTCAGCTGCTTTATTTGTGAAAGTGATAGCCAAAATCTCCCACGGAGCTATATTAGTGTTTTTCAAAATGTTAGCAATTCTATATGTGATAACTCTTGTTTTGCCAGATCCTGCACCTGCTAACACAAGCAAACTTGAACCATCATATTCCACAGCCTCTTTTTGTTGCGGATTTAAAGGTGGCTCTAATGCCTGATTAGAAGCAGATTCCAAAGTCATACATTAAGTATACATTACTTAAAAATTGGGAATCGCAAAAAATCAGAATTAGGCGAGCATATAAATAAAATTCAAATCAATATATCTGCCTGTTGGAATAGCTTTATTAGTTTGAACCCAAACTTTTCCATCAGAATATGTGCAAGAAACGCCCGCCGTCTCCATAACTCCGAAAAAATTATTTGAGCACGAAACAGCCATATTTTCAGGCGGTCTAAGATCTGAACGAATTGAAAAGATTTCTACTCCGGGATTTCCTGCAGTGCTTTGAGGTATTTGAACCTGCACTGCAAAAGGTCCTGAAATGACCATTATGTCTCCCACTCTTCTAACCATAGGATTGCTTGCTCCTCCCCATTCCATATGAAAATAGCCTGAAGGTGTTAAAATATCATATTTGCTAAACACAGCATTTCCTATTTTGCTAGTCACAGCACCTGATGTGATAATGGCATTAGAGCCACTTGTCACATCATTAGTCCAAGGTCTAGGTGTGATAGGGTTTATACCATTACCTATAAACACACTATTATTAGATAAACCACTTGCTCCTGTGCCGCCGCGAGACACTGGAAGGGGGCTTTGCGATCCTGCGCTAAAACTCGCACCAAGCATTAAACCTGCGGCGGCACAGACTAGATTACAAGCTAAAAGAACTCCCACAATTAAAACTTTTGGAACAGATAACGCACTTTTTTTGCGGTTATCTGTATTAGAACTATTTAAAATCGCACTCATTATCCCGCCTTCAAAAATACTAAATTAATATCTATCCAAGAATTTGCCGGAATAGAAGCATCTGTTTGAACTCTTAATTGATTCGAACCATTTACACCGCAATCAATTCTTCCTACGCCTCCTGGCGAGCCTACATGATTATTTGAACAAGTAGCTCCTATATACTGATAAGGTCTATATCCTACATTAAAAGTTCCTACAAGATAGTTCGTGCCAGCTGTAAGAGCTATAACAGATTTTATCGGTCCTTCAAAAACTATAAACGGACCCCAAGACCGCGCTCCTTGATCTGCATGCCCACCGGTAAAGTCAGTAGTAAGAGTTAAAACTGTAGCCCATGAAAGATTGCTTCGTGCATTTGCACTATAAACGGCTCCGCTAGTTATAAAGTTTAGAGAATCTTTTACAGGTGCTGTGTCAACTCCTCTAAAAGTAATCAAGCCGTTATCATTAGTAGTTAAAACGCTATTAGCTAACAAGTAATTTATGCCCGTGCCCCCTTTATCTGGTGATAAAATGCTCACACCTTCTCCATCGGCAAATGATTTTTTAAAATTGCCAACAGCTATTGTGGACACGCAAACCATAGCAATTATAATAACAGCACCTAGCTTATATAAAAATTGCCTATCTTCTAAACCTCTTTCAATCATTCTTATATTCCTTTTCAACCAATAATATATACAAAATTTAGTGAAATAGACTTACCTACCGGTATTGCTACATTTGTTTGGATACGAACGGCTCCTGACGCATAAGCACAATCAAGCCGTGCCAATAACCCTGTATTCATAAAATTAGTTGAGCAATTTACAGATATATAGTTTTTAGGTTGATAGCCAGATGCGATAGTAAACATATTATAACTAGTAGTGCCGCTAGAAACTGGTATAGCTGTTTTAACTACAAAAGTTCCTTCAATAAACATGAAATCGCCAAATTTTCTAACTAATATATTTGATGCTGGCATATTGAAATAATTTGACATTGTTAAAATTGACGCTTTATCAAGTGTTTCTTTTCTAGGAATTATATTATAAGCAGCGCCAGAAGTTAAAAGGTTTACAGAGCCACTCGTTGTAGTTGTATCAATGGCCTTACCTATTACAGGTTTAGCACTCGCATCCGTAGATATCACTTTTCCACTTTCAAACGTCTTCACAGCGGTGCCGCCTTTAGACACTGGAAGAGCCTGAGTAGGTGCCGCAGCATTTGTTGAAGTCATCATATTTGCACCAAATAGGATGCTTCCTGCAAGAGTGCCAAAACACGTGACAGTTAGCAACATCACAACTGCAAAACGCGAAATGCGAACTACATTATTTTTATAATTCATAATTTATTCTTTCCTATTTATATGATATCTTATTTTCGGAATAATATCAACCATTATAAAAGATATAATAATGCCTGCGATAAACCCGCCTATATGAGCTTGCCATGCAAGATTTGAAATAAATAGCGGCATAAGCAGATTCAATCCCACTACAAACATTATAGGATTAGCGTTTGCACCAATCCGCTTGAAAACAAATATCAAAGCTCCAAACAGTCCAAATATAGCACCTGAAGCACCAATTGTGATAGTAAAATAATTAGCATAATCTGATGAACTCATTGCTGTGATAAAGACTGCTAATGTAGAAGCAAACAATGAAAGAAAATACAAAATTGAAAACCTAATCCTCCCAAACATTGGCTCTAAAACAGTTCCAACAATATAAAGGGAATACATATTAAACAGAATATGAAAGAAATCAGGAAAAACAGGGAAGAATGTTAGCGGATCTGTGGCATGCAAAAAGCCTGTGGTGATAAAAGTCCAAGGGTGGGTTAGCGCTAAAAAAGGCACAAATGCAAAAGTTGAATATACAAATTTAGGAAAAAGAAGTTGCAAAATCCAAACGAAAACACACGCAAAAATAATTAGATATGTGATAGTGGGTTGTGACTTTTTAAAAATATGGCTTAATTTATATTTGATTTTATTCATATTTAAAAGTATACTAGAAATATGAAGTTCTTTCAAAAATTTTTCTGGTTTTTATTTGGTGCTACATTAGCTGCTGCTGGCATTTACGCATTGAAAAAAGTAAATGATGATACTGATCCATGGGAAGGCGCTTGGGAAAAATCGTCTAACCCTGCAACAGTTGACGAATAAGCGCTTACAAATAAACACTAGCGAATAACTAATTATTTTAACTGTAGACTAAGTGCATACATTGCCACTGCTGCAGCTGCTCCCACATTTATAGATCTTGTAGATCCAAACTGTGAAATATGAACAATCTCTTTGCATATGCTTTGTGCAGATTTTGAGAGCCCATCACTTTCAGACCCAAAAAATAAAATAGAGTTTTTCGGAAATGCAAAATCCTCAATCGGTTTTGAAACTCCCTCAAGAATATCTACTCCTATAATAGATGCACCGTTTTTATTCGCATAATTTGCAAACTCTTCCGCTGTAGAAAAATGATTCATATTTATATATTTATCGGTGACCATAGCACCGCGCCTATTTATGCTTTTTCTGCCGACTGTGTGAAACGCTTTTACTCCAAAAGCATTTGAGGTCCGTATAATAGACCCTATATTAAAATCACGTTCAAGATTTTCAACAGCCACTTCAAAATCTCGTGCGTTTTTTTGCATATCACTTTTTATAGCAGAGTTTTTCCAAAATCTATATTTATCAACCACATTTCTGCTGTCGCCATTTTTCTGAAGCTCTTTATCAAGTTTAGAGTTTTGCACGCGGAAGCGGCGGGATTTGAACCCGCGGTGGCTTGCGCCACACAGGATTTCGAGGCCTGCTCTTTCGACCGCTCAGACACGCTTCCAATGCTAGTTTATCAGAATACAGCTTTTTTATTAAAACAGCACCAAATAGTTGCGATAAGGGGCGGGTTCAAATCCAAATTAGCAGGTTCAGAACTCAATTAGTCTATATCTTTTTTATAAAAGTCTATATATGAGCGAGACTCTGTAGGACCTCTTTGACCCTGATAGCGTGAACCAACAGCACCTCCTCCATAAGGTTTATCAACAAAATCAGACATTGTCATAAAGCAAAGCTGACCTATTTTCATACCTGGATAAAGTTTAATTGGTAATGTAGCCACATTTGAAAGCTCTAAAGTGATATGCCCTTGAAAACCTGGATCTATGAAACCAGCTGTGGAGTGCGCTAAAAGACCAAGTCTTCCAAGAGAAGATTTTCCCTCTAGGCGAGCTGCTACAGAGTTTCCTAATTTCACATATTCATAAGTGGAAGCAAGCACAAACTCTCCTGGGTGCAAAACAAAAAAATCACCTTTTTTGATTTCTGTTTCGTGCGTGAGTCCCTCTTGCTTCACAGCAGGATCAATAACTTCAAACTTATGATTATCAAAAACTCTGAAAAACTTGTCAAGTCTCACATCTATGCTTGAGGGCTGAATGAGATTTGAATCAAAATCCGAAAGTTCTATTTCGCCAGAGTCTATATGTGATTTGATGTCGTTATCTGAAAGGAGCATATAATTATTTTATCACAAAGTAAGGACTCTCCGGATTTGAAAACAATTCTTTTAGAATTAATCTTTATTTCGATTATCTTATTTATTTATTTTGTTTTCAAATCCGGAGAAGCAAATTGCTAATAAAACTGTATTGGCAGCGAACAACCCATAAAATTTCACATTTGGTTTTTATCTCTTAAAGGGTCTTCCTCCAAAAGCCGGCGGATTAAAATGTATTAAAGCAGATGCCTGGGCAGCTATAGCTCTGCCGTTTCCAATATCTCCTATTTTATTATATGAAGAAGCAGACACGCTGACAGGCGCATCCAAAATATCAGATAAAATCTTTTGAGCTTCTGCTCTGCGGGAGTTTATATTTGGTGCTTCGCACATCACTATCACCGCAGCATTTACGACCGTTATTTTCTCATCCGCTAAAAGGCTGCAAACTGTGCGAAGCACTTGCTCTCCGCTTATGTTTTTAGCCTCTAGAGTATCTACTCCTATCACGCTTCCTATGTCTCCAAGTCCTGAGGCGGAGAGCAGGGCATCTGCTAGTGCATGAGCTGCTGCATCGCCATCAGAGTGCCCTATAAGAGGTGCATATCCTTCCCATTCTAATCCTAAAAGCATCAGGCTGCCAGCAGATTTATTATCAGACACTTTATGAATATCAAACCCTATCCCTGTTCTATAGCTTCTTCTATCAAAAATCGGTTTCCCAACTATTGGTGGATAATAGTCTCTCATTTTGTACCTTTCGCTAAAACGCTTATATCGAAAATCTTTCTAGCATTTTTGTGTCTTTCTGCCAGTTTTTCGCCACTTTCACTTTCAGATTCAGGCTCTCTACATTTTCAAACTCTTTTTTCAGAGCTCTTAAAGAGCGCCGTCTTATATTCCCAAGATTTGCCCCTTTTTTACCTATCACAATTCCTTTTTGAGAATCTCTTTCCACAAAAATAGTAGCTCTCATCTCATTGGCTTTTACAATATCATCATCTACTAACACAGCCACTGAATGCATAAGTTCATCCTGCAAACCTTGCAAAACTTCTTGACGAATAAGCTCTGATGCAAAAGTCAGTTCATCCTCTGTAGAATAGTCAGTGCTGTCATAGTATTTAGGACCGTTTGGCAGAGCAGAGGTTATCAAATCAAGCAATTCGTTCAAGTTCTGATTTTCTTGGCTCTCTTTTACATCTGGATTTCCTTTTGCAGTTACGGGCACTATTTCATCAAACACATTCAAACTGTCAACTTCCACAATTTTATTTATAAGAGCATCCTTTGAGATCTTATCGGCTTTTGTTATACAGGCAATTTTCTTGCGAGAGTTTTTATCTAAAAAGCTGTCTATGATTTTTTTATCACCTGGACCAATTTTTTCATCTGCAGGAGTGCAAAAAATGACTATATCGGAATCAGATATTCCCTCATGCACGCTATCATTCAATCGCACTCCTAAAGTTTTTCTAGGTCGTGCAAATCCTGGTGTGTCTATAAACACAATTTGCGAACCTTTAGAATTGTAAATGCCTTTCACATTTCGCTGAGTAGTTCCAGAATGCTTTGAAACTATTGCTACTCTCTTTCCGATAATAGCGTTCACTAATGTAGACTTTCCTACATTTGGTCTGCCTACAATAGATACAAACCCTGATTTAAAATTATCTGTTTTAGCAATTTTGCTTTGATTCATATTTACACTTCTGAAGTTTACACTTTATGAACGATCAACTGCAAAATCTGTCGCTTTGCCGCATTTATTTTATCAACCTTAAACTCTAAACCGTCAATTTGCGCTTTTGAATTAGCCTTTGGCACAGTTCCTAATGCTTTAGTAAATAAACCGCCCACAGTGTCAATATCTTCATAGCTTAAATCTATTTCAAAAAGCTCTGACAAATCATCTATTGACATTCGCGCACTCACTCTATATGTGGAATCGTCAATTTTTTCAGGCTCTGCTTCTTCGTTTTTATCAAACTCATCAACCACTTCGCCCACAATTTCCTCTAAAGCGTCTTCAAGAGTTACCAATCCTGCCACGCCACCATATTCATCTACTGCTATTGCAATATGCGAATGACTTTCTTGCATCTGCCTCAAAAGAGAATCTACAGACATAGACTCTGGCACAAACACAGCCTTTCTAATAATATCCTCAATCTTTTGAGTTTTTTTAGTGGACTGCTTTTTATAAACTGAGCGGACTACATCTTTAAAATATGCTATTCCTAAAATATCATCTGAGTTTTCGCCAATAACAGGCATACGGGAAAATCCTGTTTTCAAAAACTCATTTAAGCAGTTTTTTAGCGTTTCACCTTTTTCTAAAACTTCCATGGATGTGCGAGGGACCATCACTTCACGAACTATTGTGTCTCCTAGCTCCACTACAGATTTTATCATTTCGCGCTCATCTTCTTCAAGACCCTCATTATCTGCAATCTGCTCAAGAGCTATATCAAGCTGCTCCTCATCCTGAGATGCTTGACCCTTTTTTTGCCGCTTACCTAATCTTGAAAAGAAACTCATTTTGATGCTAAAAACTCCATTAAAATCGACCTCTGCAAATCGAACATCTTTTTCTCATCAGCTTTTTTGACATGATCAAAACCTAAAAGATGCAAAATCGAATGCACTTCTAATAAAAGCATTTCATCTATAAAAGAATGCCCCGCCTTATCAGCTTGCTCCTTTGCCACTTCAGGACAAATTACTATATCACCTAACACTCCAGCTGCTCTTGGCAAATCTTTAGTCCCAGGTTTTAGTTCGTCCATAGGGAAGCTCATAACATCTGTAGGACCGGGAAGAGATAAATAATCATTATGCAGTTTGGACATTCGCTCAGATGAAACAAATTGAATATCTAAATCAGAGTCAGCGGACACATACATTTTTTTTAGTGTCCAAACTGCTAGCTGAACAAACTCAAATTCATCAAACTTGTATTCAGTTTCGTTTACAATTTCTATTGCCATTTGATAATAGTCTAACACAAATACGCAATTTGCACTCAAAAAGAACAAAAGACGATTAGAAAATATAATCTATGAACCAGAGTATTCGCCTTTGTCTAAGAAACGCATTAAAAATGTAGCCATTTGTGAACGAGTTACAGATCTGCTAGGCTGAAAAACAGTATCACCTTTTTTAGTGCACTGCTTTACTGGTTTGCCTTTAGCTGTGCACTCATACCCAGATGTTATTCCTATTTTAGAAGCCCATGCAATCTGCGTTATGAACGGATTTCCGGTTACATCTTTAAAATTAACACTTGGGTCTGCAATTGCAGGACGGCCTGCAAGAGCATATAAAAATGCTACCATTTGCCCTCGGGTCACAGATTTCTTTGGTGAATAATGAGTGGTATCTGTGCCAGAAGTAATGCCTGTATGAACTAACCATCTAATATACTCTCTAAATCCATTGGAAGCAGGGACATCTACAAAAGGCAAACTCCATGTTGAATCTATTGGAAAGGAGCCAGCCTCACGATATAAAAATGTAGCCATTTGCTCACGAGTTACAGGATTGTTTGGTAAATAAAC
>JAITBJ010000012.1 GCA_031283665.1 Candidatus Opitulatrix cubana | reverse complement strand
GATGATAAAGATGTAACAAATTTAAATTACTTTTCTAAAAAATACTTTTTTAGAAATACTTTAGGGTTCCTTTTTCAAAATTACGGATTAATTGACACCTGGACCGTTAACCAGAATCTCAACATTGCATTAGCGTATAAAAAATTCAAAAGAGCTGAACGGGAAGAGAAAAAGCTTCTCTCTTTGAGAAAAGTGGCTATTTCAGGGAAGAAAAACAAAAAAGTTTATACTCTCAGCGGCGGAGAGCAGCAGAGGCTGGCTTTAGCGAGACTAATTTTGAAAGATGCAAAGATTATTTTATGCGACGAACCCTCCGCCGCTCTTGATGCGGACAATGTCCAAAACATTATAGACATTTTGAAAACCCTTGCAAAAGAGGGTGCTATTGTAGTCATTTCCACTCATGATCAATTTGTAGTAAATCAGTGCGATAGACAAATTAATCTTGATAGCATTTCGTGATAAACTGTTTTATGTAAAATCAGTTTATGGCGGCTGTAGTTCAGTGGTAGAGCACTTGATTGTGGTTCAAGTTGTCGCGGGTTCGAATCCCGTCAGTCGCCCAAGTTATCAACAAGGTTGCCCACCTATTAACAATGTCTCCATCTAATAACAAGGTCGCCCAATTTTACGCCTTAAACTAATTACAAATCTATAAAGGTTTGAAGACCGGTACTATATACTGCATCCAAAAGAGAAATCACACTCAATAAAATCATAGCAGTTTGCAAATGCTTTATAATTTTCTCATCTAATTTAATATAGGCAAATTGTGGAATTAAAAGTAGCGGCAAAAACGGAAGCCAATAGCGCGTTTGCACTCCCCAAATATACCCCTCTCTCACAGGCGTAATCGCTAAATAAAGTGTTAGATAAATCAGCGTAAGACATGCAAGAGGAATTAAATATCTTGCAGCAGTAAACATTTTTTTCTGAAAACTGTTTATCACTAAAAGCGGCTTTTTTGTAGTAGTTATAACAATTGCAAATGTCACAGATAAAATGCTTGATAGCATAAACCAAGGTTGGAGCAAAAGCCTATCTCCACTAATTACCCCGAATAAAGTTAGCTGCTGACGAGCATGCAAATATGCTCCAGGTTCTGGAATCTGAAAAAATATGGAATTAAAAGCTGCTCTCACAAAATAAAGTGGATTATGCATTATAGTAGAAAGCTGCATATCTGGATTAATTCTGCTTTCTGTGAAAATAGTAATATCTGGATTTACTTTGCTAACTTTTAGAGTTAAAAAAGTGCATACAGCACTTGATGTGATAAATGATGCTAATGTGAGAATCCACCCTTTCCAATTGTGCCAGTTTTTATTTAGAATAGGTATTAAAATGCCCAAAGCTGCTATAGGAAAATATGTCATTTTCATTCCACCTAGGCAAATGGCTAACAGCGGCAAAATAAAATAATTTTGCAATTCTAATTTTTTCTGTTCGTAAATTATTTTATAAATGTATGAGAAAAGCAAAGCTGCAAAACAGTAAGTTAATCCATCATGAGAAAAAGCTGCGAACTGAACGACGGTGATAGGCAAAACTGATAATGCAAATAGCACCCATTTTCCTCTCGGAAGAGTTTTGATACTTATATATATTAGTAAAACGCAAACGAGCAGCTGCAAAAGTTTAGCCAGCATAAACTCATTTAATAGTGAAAGTTGAAAAACTTCGGCAATTTTCACGCCAGCAATTAGTGGTATATATGCAAAAGGGGAATTAGGAGTGGCTTGTCCAGCTGTTTGAGTTATAATGTTTGAAGAATGATAGCGTTGGTTATTTGGAAGTATTTTATCAAATGGCAGTGAATACTTTTCGCCAAATTTATATGACTTTATGAAATTATAAGCGTTTTTATCTATAGGCCCGAATCCTATTAAGCGGTCGTTATCTGCTCGTGTATCCTGCTCATAAATAGGATACGGTGCTATATCATTAAAAATCTGACCGTTTGCTATTTGTTGCACTCTTATATAATGAGTGGGCTCATCATCATTTGTGCCAGGAGGTGTTAAAATAATAAAGAAAACCCCGGCAATTAGTGCCAAAATCACAAAAAGATTTGCAGGTGCTAAGAGTTTTTTCGTATATTTAGCAATTGGATTTACAGTATTTTTCATTATTTTAAGTATATACTATTTTTGTGGAGTTAATGTCAGTTTCTAACCAGTTTTTATCATTTCTGACTGCAGAAAAAGCTCTATCTAAAAACTCGGTTTCTGCATATAAAAGTGATTTAGAAAAGTATTTTGAGTATTTACATAAAAATGGTATATCTGAAATAAATCAAATTAGTGAAGCAACTATTGAAAAGTTTCTTATTTTTATCTCGTCAAAAAAAGTAAAAATGACAAGGACCACTCATGAGAAAAAATCAACTGATCCAAAAAAATATGAGGCAAAATCAGTGGCGCGGCTAGTCTCATCCATTAGAGCGTATCATAAGTTTGCTCTTGAAGAGGGGTATACAAATCAAAATCCTGCGGAACTTATTGCTTCTCCAAAATTGCCTAAATCCTTACCGCACGCACTCTCAATTGGGGAAGTGGAAAATCTTTTGAAAATAGTAAATCAGAATAAAACGCCTGCTGGAATAAGAGATAAAGCTCTTTTAGAGTTTTTATATTCTACAGGTGCAAGAGTTTCTGAAGTTGTGAATCTAGCCGTTGACGATATAGACTTTGAAGTGGATTATATAAAGCTAACTGGAAAAGGGAGCAAAACCCGTATAGTTCCTATAGGAAGTTTTGCAAAAAAAGCCTTATCAGATTATTTAACAAAATCACGACCGCATTTTGCTTCAAAAATTAACACATCAGTAAAAACCCCAGCACAAAATGTAGCAAGCCCCGCACTTTTTCTGAACAAAAGAGGAAAACCAATTTCGCGGCAAACTATTTGGGAGATTTTGCAATCTGCGGGGCTTGTGGCAGGCATAAAAAATATATCGCCGCATACACTTCGGCACTCTTTTGCATCACATCTTTTACAAGGTGGAGCAGACATTAGAATTGTTCAAGAGCTGCTTGGCCATTCAAGTGTGTCTACTACTCAAATCTACACTCATATTTCTCCTGATACTCTAAAGGAAGTTTATATTCTCAATCATCCTCGTGCTTTATAGCTTGTTCTATAATTTTTGATATACTAAATATATGCAAAGAATAAAAACTAATAAAGATATAAAAACTAATCCAGATGGCGAACTGCAAAGAGGTCTTACAAATAGACATCTGCAGTTAATCGCAATTGGCGGAACTATAGGCACATCGCTATTTTTAGGATCGCAAAAAACTATTTCCACAGCAGGTCCCTCAATAATTCTTGCATATTTGCTTGGCGGCGCAGTCACATTTGTAGCTATGAGAATACTTGGTGAAATGATTTTAAGCAATTTGCATTTTAGATCTTTAAAAGATGTGGCCACTCATTATTTATCACATAGCGCAGGATTTATGGTTGGCTGGATGTATTGGGCATTTTGGATAGTCACAGGTATGCAAGATGCAGTGGCAGTGAGTGTTTATCTCAAGCCGTTTTTCCCTGAAATGCCCCTATGGGTTCCAGGCGTGGCAGTAGTTTTTTTGATTTTCATTTTAAACTCTATAGCAGTAAAGCTTTTTGGCGAATTAGAGTTTTGGCTCTCCCTTATAAAAATCGTTGCTATATCACTTTTGATAATTGTAGGATTTTATTTGATATTTAGTGGCAAAACATATTCTTATGAGTTTGATAATGGTGTGAGCAGGGAGCTTTCTTCTAATATAGCTAATTTGTGGGACAAAGGTGGATTTTTTCCAAAAGGGTTCACAGGGTTTATATTCGGATTTCAATTAGCGTTTTTAGCGTATACAGGAGTGGAAACTGTTGGTATGGCAGCAGCTGAAACAAAAGATCCTGAAAAAACTCTTCCAAAGGCGATAAACTCTATTCCAGTGAGAATAGCAATTTTTTATATCGGCGCCATATTTGTGATTTTATGTGTGGTTCCATGGGACACAATTTCAAATTCAGGCAGCCCTTTTGTAGGCATATTTTCTACAATAGGCATTCCTGCTGCTCCGGCTGTTATGACTTTTGTTTTGATTACAGCCGCAGTCAGTGGTGCAAATTCAGGTTTATATTCCACATCTAGAATGCTTTACGGACTTGCTCGAGACGGGCACGCTATGAAAAGATTTTCAGAACTTTCAAAGCATAAAGTGCCTTTGAAAGGTTTGTTTTTCTCTATGATAATAATTCTTATTCCGGTGGTGCTAGTAACGTTTACCTCTTCACCAATGGATGCCTTTACAATTTTTGCATCATGGGCTACAGGCTGCATTTTAACAGTTTGGATATTTTTGCTTTTTTCATATTTATCTTATTTGAAAAAATATCCTGCGAAGCACAAAAGCTCTATTTTCCCCGTTCGTTTCGCAAAGCCTCTTTCAATTTTGGTAATATGCTTTTTTGCTGCAATCATAATTATTATGTTTTTTGATAGCGTGCCTCGTATAGGAATTATTCTTGCTGCGTTCACACTTATTTTGCTTCTTATTTTGTACAAAGTGCTAATTGCAAATAAAGAGCATGTAGAAAAATTGTAAATATAAAATATGCTAATATAAATATATGGAGTTTGGTACTGGTTTAATTCTATTATTTACAGGTGTTGTGATTTTTGCATTTTTAACACCAACATTGATTTATAGAATTCTTCATGGAGGAAAAAATATTTTTCCGCACAATTTTTCAAATCACAAAACACAAATAGACCCAGATCAGGTTGATGCAAAGGATATAATATGTCTTTAAATATAGGCATTGTAGGCCTGCCAAATGTTGGCAAATCCACGCTTTTCAATGCTTTAACTCATCAGAAAGTGCTTGCGGAGAACTATGCTTTTGCTACAATTGATCCAAATATAGGAATCGTGGATTTGCCAGATCCCCGTCTTGAAAAGTTGGCCGATATTTTCAAACCTGAAAAAGTGATTCATTCCACAGTCACTTTTGTAGATATAGCAGGAATTGTGAAAGGCGCTTCACAGGGTGAGGGTTTAGGAAATAAGTTTTTAGCAAACATTAGAGAAACTGATGCTATATGCCAAGTGGTAAGAGCGTTTGAAAATGATGACATAATTCATGTTTCAGGTAAAGTGGACCCAAATGACGATATTGAAATTATAAATTATGAACTTATTTTAGCAGATTTGCAAACGCTAGAAAATGCTATGCCTCGTTTAGATAAAGAGCTGCGAGGTGGCAAAATTGAAAAAGACTATTATAATGAAATACTAAATGCAAAAAGTTTATTAGAGCAAGGCGTTCTTTTATCAAAAGCGCAAACTGATAAAAAAATAGATTTGGAAGTAATTCGCGATTTGCAGCTTTTAACCACTAAACCGTTTATATATGTATTTAATGTTGATGAGAAGCTTTTATCAGATAAAGATAAACTCTCTCAATTAGAAAAAATTGTAGACAGCAAAAACTGTATATTTTTAGATGCACAATTTGAATCTGAATTAGTTGATTTGAGCGAAGCAGATGCTCTTGAAATGTTAAAAATGTCTGGGCAAGATGAGTCTGGATTAGATAAACTAGCTAAAATGGGTTTTTCTGTTTTAGGGCTTCAAACTTTTTTAACTGCTGGCGAAAAAGAGGTTAGAGCGTGGGAGATAAAAAAAGGATGGACTGCTCCAAAAGCTGCAGGCGTAATTCATACAGATTTTGAAAAAGGCTTTATAAAAGCTGAAATAGTTTCTTATTCTGATTTAATTGCTTTTGGCTCTCTTCATGCAGCCCGCGATGCAGGAAAAGTTCGTATGGAGGGCAAAGATTATATTATGCAAAAAGATGATGTGGTCGAATTCAGATTTTCTAATTAGTTGTTAGGTTTTTTAATTAAGTGGTTTATTTTTGAAAAGCTCTGTTCTCATTTTGCGCTTTTCTGTACCTTTTAATCGGTCAATATATAAAAATCCATCTAAATGATCACACTCATGCTGGAGTGCACGAGCTAAAAGGCCATCACCCTCAATCACTTTTTTCTTTCCATCTAAATCTATTCCCTCGCAGCGAGCCCTTTCAGCCCTTACAGTTATAAACCATTTTTCGGGAATAGATAAGCAACCCTCCTCTATATCAGTTTGCAATTCTTTTGAGAGTTTAGTGATTTTTGGATTTATAATATAGTCAATTTCTCCATTTATATTTAGACTAAATGCAGCAAGACCTGCACCAATTTGGTTAGCTGCTACACCTGCTCTGCCCTCCATATTAGTAGTGTCTATTAAGTCCTGAATAAGCTGTTTTACGTTATCATCTATTTTAGTAATTTTTTCACACGGCGTTCTCAAAACAGGATCACCTAATATACGAATCTTTCTCACTGTCATACATTTATAATATCATATTTTGAAAAGGGTAAGAGTAAACAGATAAAAGAGTTTACATTTTGTTGTTATGTTAGACTATATATATGACAAAATCT
>JAITBJ010000072.1 GCA_031283665.1 Candidatus Opitulatrix cubana | reverse complement strand
GGCTAAACTCATGGTTTTCAACATTTTTTATTTCTAATTTGACTTAAAGGGAAAAGTTAGGTATCTTTTTAATATACTTAAATTTTTAAATCTCTAACAAAAGGAGCGAAGATGAACAACGATTTAAATAACTATGGAAATGATAACAATTGTGAAAACAATGACAAATATATTAAGAAATTGAGAGCTAAGCGTAAAGCAGATAGGAGGCTCAAAGAAGAATATAGATCGCGTAGTTTAAGTGAAATTATAGATCATATTACTAATATGAGCGATGAGGAAAAATATGTTTTCATTTTTCCATCTGATATAGAGTATGAAAGACAGAAAACGCTCAATGAAAGTATACCTTATAAAAGAACGCCAAAAGATATTTTATGTAAAAAGGCGATGGTATTTTGTTTAGAGGCTATGCTAGGAGTAAGAGACCCAATCTCAATAAAAGAGGAATGCATTGCAAAGTTTTTCAAAAAGATAAACAATCTTTATCAAAAGAGAAAGTCTAAATGGGAAAATGTAGAAATACCAGCTACTCATAAAGTGAAAATAGAATCTTTAGTAGTTAAAGATCAAAGTAAAATAAGCTGCTGCGGGCTTGGAGTGGTGGGAGCGCTAAATCAGTTTCATGCGGTTGTGGTGGAATTAGTGCTAGAGAGATTTTGTTGGCGGATTGCCGATATAAAAGTAGTGAAAGGAAACAATTCTTATCCAAGTCCTGAAATGCGGAAGAAAATAGAGGAGCGTGACAGGAAAAAAAGAATGGGTTTGCTACCCTAAACATTTTTGATTTTGAACTGTTAGCGATTTACTGTAAACTGTATTTATTGGGTCCCCATCGTCTAGCGGCCTAGGACCTCAGCTTTTCATGCTGGTAACACGGGTTCAAATCCCGTTGGGGATACTTTTATTAAACATTGTATTTATCATTCGTGATAAACTTAAACTATGCCAAACATTCCAGGGTCTACGCCTATTGAGAGGATTAGAAACTTCTCAATTATAGCTCATATAGATCATGGAAAATCCACTCTTGCAGATAGAATGCTCCAGTTAACTGGTGTGGTGGAGCAGCGAGAAATGAGAGATCAATATCTTGACAAAATGGATATTGAGCGCGAAAGAGGAATCACTATTAAATCTCAGACTGTGAGAATGCCATGGGATGTAGATGGCAAAGAGTTTACGCTCAATATGATTGACACACCAGGGCATGTGGATTTTTCTTATGAAGTTTCACGGTCTCTTGCAGCATGTGAGGGTTGCATTTTATTAGTGGATGCAGCGCAAGGTATACAAGCTCAAACACTTGCTAATTTGTATATAGCATTAGATAATGATTTAGAGATTATTCCTGTTTTAAATAAAATAGATTTAGCAGGTGCTGAAGTTGAAAAAAATGAGGAAGAGCTTTCTGCATTAATAGGTTGCAAAAAAGAGGACATTTTTAAAATATCTGGAAAGACTGGCGAGGGTGTGGAAGAATTGCTTAATGCAATTGTTGAAAAAATTCCAGCTCCGAACGGTGATGAAAACGCTGCCACTCGTGCTATGATTTTTGATTCTGTGTATGATGCATATCGTGGAGTGATTACATATATAAGGGTGTTTGACGGAAAGATAAATGCTAGAGAGTTTATTAAAATGATGTCGACCAAAACTATTCATGAGCTTTTAGAAGTTGGTGTGATTTCACCTGAGATGAAAAAACAGAAATCATTAGGAACTGGTGAGGTGGGCTATTTGATTACAGGAGTAAAAAATGTTTCAGGCTCTAAAGTGGGGGACACTGTCACCATTAATTCGCGTCAAGCAACCAAACCTCTTGAGGGGTATACAGAACCAAAGCCTATGGTTTATTCAGGACTTTATCCCGTGGACGGGTCTGATTATGCAGCGCTGAGAGACGCGCTAGATAAATTAAAACTAAATGATGCAGCGCTTTTTTACGAACCAGAAACTTCTGTGGCTTTAGGATTTGGATTTAGAATTGGGTTTTTAGGACTCTTGCATTTAGAAATTGTTCGTGAGAGGCTAGAGCGCGAATTCAATTTAGATTTGATTTCTACAATGCCAAATGTGATTTATAATGTAAAAGCAGAAGATGGAAAAGAGTTTATAGTCACAAATCCTAGTGAGTTTCCTGATGGAAAAATTGCCGAAGTAAAAGAGCCTGTGGTGAGGGCTACTATTATCACACCGCGTGAGTTCGTCGGCACTGTTATGGAGCTCGCCCAAGAGCGGCGTGGCGTTCAAGAGAAAATGGATTATTTATCTACTACTCGTGTGGAGCTAATTTACACAATTCCTCTTTCAGAAATTGTTTTTGATTTTTTCAATCAGCTAAAATCACGCACAAAAGGTTATGCGTCTCTTGATTATGAGGCAGCGGGAGAAAAAGCTGCTAAATTAGTTAGAGTAGATGTGCTTTTGCAAGGAGAAAAAGTTGACGCGTTTTCTGCAATAGTTCATGAAAGCAATGCATATGCTTATGGCGTGATGATTTGCGAAAAACTTCAAAAATTAATTCCGCGTCAACTTTTCGAAGTTCCTATTCAAGCCGCCATAGGTTCGCGAATAATAGCGCGAGAAAATGTCAGAGCGCTCCGCAAGGATGTGTTAGCAAAATGCTATGGCGGCGACATTAGCAGAAAAAGAAAACTTTTAGAGAAGCAAAAAGAGGGTAAAAAGAAAATGAAATCTATAGGCTCTGTGCAAGTTCCAAAGGAAGCATTTATAGCAGCTCTAACTTCTAGCTGATGTTTTGCGGTAATTTTTTTGACATTTTCTAACAGGTGCGAGACTGCCTTGCAAGTATCGGAGAAAAAATAAAAATAAATTTGTTTTCGTTAGAAAACTCCGTTCGTTTTTTATTTTTCCCTGTTTTGCTAT
>JAITBJ010000090.1 GCA_031283665.1 Candidatus Opitulatrix cubana | reverse complement strand
ATGCCCTCTGTGATTTCTGCTTTTTTCACAGTAGTTCCTTGAAGCAGGGCGACACCATCAGATGTGTCAATCTGCTTTGTGCGGTCAGCTGTCATTGCATAATATGTAGAAAAAACAATCACTAACAAAACTAATAACCAAAGAAAAGGCGAACCCGGTATTTTAACTACCTTTACACCCTTTGGTAAGTTTTTTAGAATGTCATCTGATTTTGCTTTTCTTTTCTGTTTAGCAGTTTTCTTTTTGTTTACATTTTTGTTTTTATCACTGTTTTTCAGCATATAAATAGTCTACCACTTTTATAGATATACGAAAAAGCACAGTTTATATATTATTTAGTTTAATAATCTTTTTATATTCAAAATGCTGCATAAGACCTCTAACGCTCACAAATATCAGCTCATAAGAAAGATAAAGAACGGTAAACAGAATAAATGTGTTTTGAATTGTATGAACTATTATAAGCATTTCTGCTGCACAAACTGCAAGTGAAATAGCAGCTGAATACATTAGAAAATTGTATTTTGCAAACCCGAGAAACACACCATCTAATGTATAAGTATAGCTGGTTATAGGAATTGCTAAAATAGAAAGCAAGCACATCATAAATGCAAGATAAGAAACAGTTTTATCATTTGTCATAATTGGTGGCAAAAAATATCCCGCCGCTACATAAAATATGGCCACTATTGGTATAAAAATGTTTTTGATTCTTTTTGTTCTTTCTACAATTTCGTGCAGGAGTTTAAAATCGTTTTTGCCTCTAGCCTCGCCCACAAGGGACTGTGAAGCAGATGCAAGCGCATCAAATGTGAACATAGCAAATGATAAAACCACATCGCCTATTTGACCCGCTGCAATATATTCAGTTCCTAACTTTGAGAAGCACCAAAGTGAAAGCAGAATTAAAACCCAAAACGCAAGCGACCTTATCATAAGCGGTATACTATCTTTAATATATCCCACTAATCTCAAAATATGAGGCTTATAATGTTTTACAGCATCTTTATCAAAATCGCGAGTTATAAAATATATGCAAACTCCTGATTGCAAAATGTTTGCAATTATAGGACCAAGCGCCACCCCCATAATTCCAAGGCGACAAATAAATACGAAAAATATATTTAGCAAAATCTCTAATGTTAGAAAACCGCCAGATATTTTCATCAGCAGTTTTGCCTTTTGCAAACCTTTTAGAATCCCTATACACGACCATGAAAAAAATATAAAAGGCAGTGCTATAATAAAGACCCTTGAATATAAAATTGCTAAACTTTGAACCTCTTCATCAGTAGGAAAAAGTTTAATAAATGATGGGGTTAGCAGCTCAAAAGCAATTGTGACTATTATACCTATTAGAACTGCAAAAATCATACAATCTATTTGAGTCATAGTGTTTTTTGCGTGATCCTTTGCACCTTTGAAAAAAGCTACAGCTGTGGTAGAAATTAAACTCAAAAAGAAAAATACGCCCATAATTGCATTTAGATAATTTCCGCCAATTCCTAACGCTGCAAGAGTTTCTATGCCGTAATGGCCCACTAATATATTATTAGAAAGTGTCAGCACAAAAAGCATTGCTAGCTGCACATAAATTGGTATCCAAAGCCCAATTAGCTTTTTGTCAACAGCTTTCGGGAAGATATATTTATCTATAAACTGCTTCATATTATCAGTTTACGATATATTAGCTGTTTAACTATTTTAATTTTGCTATGCTTTTTGTTGTATTTTTTGTTGTGCTTTGCGTTTTTTATGTTTCAATATACGCTTTATAAGCAGAACTAGTCCCGCAATTATTCCAGCAAAAATCACTAACGCACCGATTGCAATTGGTAGCATTATGTTTGGATTTTGTACTAGGGTTATAGGGTTTGCAGGCAAATCTATTTTTCCGCTGTCAGCATCTTTATAGTATTCAGGCAGCGTTTTAAATGTAGAAAGATAATCTACCATAGATTTCCATTCTTTAATTTCATCACCGTTTTTGTCTAGCAAAACCGAATTTGCTAAATTGCAACCAGGGCTTCCATCTGCAAAAGGTTCGCATGCAGGAGAGCCATCTGCCTTTTTAGGCGTGATGCTCAGCAGCCCATAAGTTAATCCTGTAATAGAGCCGGACATTTGACCTATATAATAATTTGTTATAATAGGGTAAAGTTTATCTTTATCAGGTGCACTCCAGTTTCCGTTAATATCTTTGACTTCCACATTGCTAACTCTATTTAGTGGTAAGCGATAATTATTATAATAGTATCTGATATTTGCAAAGTGCATAACTATGCCGCTGTTTATGGATTCGCCTACAGTTTGGCTCGCTTCCATTACATCCTTGAGTTCATCACCTTTCAAATAATAAATGGAGAGAGGATAAGTCTGTGTGCCGTCAGGTCCGTATCCAAGATTCACCGCTCCGTAAATATCTTCTACAGTGATATTTGGGCTGAAAAATCCTCCTCTTGAAACTCCATCAGCGGTGAACACAATAGGCAAATCAGACTTTGAAACAGGGTTTCCAACTTTGCCCACATATTCAGCTTTGTGGTTAAACTCATAAGCGAATGAATCTGTAAAGACTTTACCTACACCCTCTTCAAACCCTGAAACATCATCAGCGCTTAAATTGAAATCTATATTAGTTATCACTTGATCAGAATGCAAACCGTATTTAGAAAAGAAGTTTTTATCTATGGTCGATTTCATTCTTTGAGCTTCATCTTGAATGGATTTGTCTTTTGGATATTTATCTAAAACAGGCTCCATTTGTGCATTTTTTATCTTCCAAATGCCACCCTGATTTACTAAATCAAGCACACCCACATCTTGTGCATAGCAGCCTGTAGAGCTTACAATAGTATTTCCCTCCATTATAGGGGTTGGTATTAAAGTGTGAGTGTGTGCTGATGCTACAAAGTTTATATCTGGCACTTGCTTTGCTAGTTGCACATCTTCTGAAGAATCTGATGCTGGATTTTTTGTATCAGTTCCAGAGTGGGAAAGTGCAATAATAAGTTGTGCTCCTTGATTTTTTAGCTCTTGTACCTGCTGCTTTGCCACATCTATATAATCTGCAAATTGAGTATATTTTTTATTTGAGATATCTGTCACAGCGTCGTGGCCTAAAAGCCCCATAAGCCCTATTTTAATTCCACCTTTTTCAATTATCATATTTTTTTGTATTCTGCCGTTTGCAATTAGCTTATCAAGTTCAGTGCCTGCTGGTGCAGAAATCGTGGACGCTACTAAAGGAGGATTAGGTCCTGCTTTCTCAATCATTTTTGCCATAGCGTCAGGGCCATAATCAAATTCATGATTTCCAAGTGTCACAGCATCAAATTTCATTTTTTTCAGCATTGTCAAATCAGGAGCATCGCTGGTGTAAAGCTGATTATAAATAGTTCCTACTGCAAAATCTCCTGCATCCACGGTTAGTGTAGGCATATCAGTTTCTCGCAAATGATTTATCACAGCACTCATTTCAGCATAGCCTCCGTAAGATTCTAATTTTTTATTTTCATCATACGCTTTATGTGGGTCTATATGTGAATGTAAATCATTGGTATAAATAATTCTTATAGTTTTACCATCTATGCTGTCTGCAAAACTAAATAATGATCCGTTTGCTAAAATGCAAGTTACAAAAGTAACTCCTACTATACTAATTGCTGCTATTAGTTTTTTCATAATTCTCCCATTCGTTTAATATCAGTTCAAATTGTCGTTTATCATTTAGCACCAAAGAGTCCAAAATCATTCCTGAAAAAAATGATACCACCGCTGCTATGAATGCAAAAGAGCAAACAATAAGTGTTGGTATATTTAGAACTTGTCCTGTTGCTAAATATGGCAATAAGCATCTAAAAAATGCGATTATTGCAGAGACTATTGTGATAACAAAAGCAAAAGATCCGTAAAATGCCAATGGATGATATGTGCGATACAATCTAAAAATTGTATTTAGAGCCTTAAACCCATCAGAATAAGTGTTTAATTTGCTTTCGCTCCCACTAGGTCTGTCTTTATAGTCTATCACATAATTATCAAGCGCCATTCTGTTTTCAATAGCATAAATTGACATTTCTGTTTCTACAGAAAATCCACTTGAAAGTATAGGGCACGATTTCACAAATTTATATGAAAAAGCTCTGAAACCGGTTAGGATGTCTTTAATTTCTGCTCTAAAAAGCGTATTAATAGATTTGCGAATTAAGGAGTTTCCAAAATTGTGAAACGGTCTTTTATTTTCTGTGAAATATGATGATGAAAGTCTGTCTCCAATCACCATATCTAAATCATTTTCTAAAAGCATCTTATAAAGTTTTGGAATGTCAGCTGCCGGATAAGTCATATCGCCATCAAGCATTACTAAGCACCTTGCATCTACTTCTCTGAATGCTTTTCTAATCACAAACCCTTTTCCCTGTTGAGAGCATTTTTTATAAATCA
>JAITBJ010000051.1 GCA_031283665.1 Candidatus Opitulatrix cubana | reverse complement strand
ACTGATATTCAGCAAGATGAAAGATCTAGCATTTTTGATTCTAAACTAACAAAAGTTATCAACGGACAGGTAAAAGTTCTCGCATGGTATGATAATGAATGGGCTTATTCTACTCGTTTAGTGGAATTGACACAATATGTAGGGGAACGCATTTGAGAACAATTTCCGACCTTGGCCCAATAGAGGGAAAAAAGGTAATAGTTCGTTCAGATTTTAATGTGCCACTTGACGAAAATGGTGCTATAACAGATGATGGGCGAATTCGTGCGGCATTGCCTACTTTAGAAAAGCTTATATCTGCTAATGCAAAGATTATAATTCTTGCACATTTAGGCAGACCAAAAGGTGAAAGAAAATCGGAGTTTAGTTTAGAAATAGTTTCAAAAAAATTAGCTCAATTGCTACCAAACACTTCTGTATCTTTTTCACCAGAAACTATCGGCGAACAGGCAATTGAAAATATAAATAAACTGAATAACGGCGAAATCATTTTAATGGAAAATGTTCGTTTTGATAAAAGAGAAACTAGCAAAGATGATATCCAAAGAAATGAACTTGCAAAAGAATATGCTCGTTTAGGAGATTTATTTGTGTCAGATGGATTCGGCGTAGTTCACAGAAAGCAAGCATCAGTTTATGATATTGCAAAGCTTTTGCCGTCTGCTGCAGGTGAGCTCATTTTCAAAGAGGTTAGCGCTTTGGAAAAAGCAACTAAAAATCCTGAGCGCCCTTTTGCAGTAATTTTAGGGGGTTCAAAAGTCTCTGATAAATTAGGTGTGATTTCTGCCCTGTTAGAAAAAGCAGATAAACTGCTTATATGCGGCGGTATGTCTTACACTTTCACTCTTGCAATGGGCGGAGAAGTAGGAAAATCGCTACAAGAGCCTGATCAAATAGAAACTGTGAAAAAATATATTGAGACTGCTAAAAAAAATGGAGTGGAATTAGTTTTGCCATCTGATACAGTAGCTGCTTTTGATTTCTCACCTGATTCTGAAAGCAAAATAGTTCCGTCATCTGAAATACCTAATGATATGGAAGGACTAGATATAGGACCTGCTACTGCTCAAAGTTTTGCAGAGGCTCTAAAAGATGCAAAAACTATTGTTTGGAATGGACCTGCAGGAGTTTTTGAGTTTGATAAGTTTTCCACTGGCACAAAAGCAATTGCAAAAGCGCTGATTCTTGCAAAGAAAAACGGTGCATTTACTGTGATTGGTGGAGGAGATTCTGCTTCTGCTGTTAGAAAGTTTGGATATGGTGAAAATGATTTTTCGCATATTTCAACAGGCGGTGGAGCATCATTGGAGTTTTTAGAGGGAAAAACTTTACCAGGATTAGAAGTTTTAAACTAAAAAACTTCTCAAAACTTTATCAGTTTTGATTCTCTATTATAAGAATTGCTATAAATAAATAAACTATATGAAAGGAAAAAATGGTTGCAACTAAAAAAGCAGAAAGTGCTAAAAAGGCAGAAACTGTTCGTAAAAGAGAAAGAAATGTGACTACACATGCAAAAAAAGCTGTGGCAAAAAAAGAGAACGCTTATGAAACAGAAGAGACTGAAGATGTTTTAGAGTTTGATGAAGTTCAAGGGCTTTTAGATATCACAGAGGGCTATGCTTTCTTACGAGTAAACGGTTATTTACCATCTGAAAATGATATATATGTGTCTCTTGGAATGATTCGCCGAAATAATATGAGACAAGGGGACCTGATTCAAGGGCTTGCTCGTAGACCAAAAACGCCGACTAAACAAAAATATAGAGCATTAACAGATGTAGCTTCTATAAACGGCATGAGCGCTGATGAGGCTAAAAAACGTCCTGATTTTAATAAACTCACACCTTTATACCCTACCGAAAGACTCAGATTAGAAACAGCACAAAATCCTAAAATGACTCAGCGAGTAATTGACATTGTAGCACCTATTGGTAAAGGTCAAAGAGGTCTTATAGTTTCTCCACCTAAAGCAGGAAAAACTATTATTTTACAACAAATTGCTAATGCTATTGCAGAGAACAATCCTGAAACGCATCTTATGGTTTTGCTAGTAGATGAACGACCTGAGGAAGTTACTGATATGGAAAGAAATGTGAAAGGCGAAGTAATATCTTCCACATTTGACAGACCTGCATCTGACCACACAATTGTAGCAGAGCTCACAGTAGAGCGCGCAAAGCGTCTTGTAGAGATGGGTAAAGATGTGGTAATTCTTTTAGATTCTATCACTCGTTTAGGCAGAGCTTATAATCTCGCCGCTCCCCCAAGCGGCAGAATACTCTCCGGCGGTGTAGATGTGGCAGCGCTTTACCCTCCTAAAAAGTTTTTTGGAGCGGCGAGAAATATAGAAGAGGGTGGATCATTAACTATTATTGCAACCGCTTTAGTGGAAACTGGCTCTAAAATGGATGAGGTGATTTTTGAGGAGTTTAAGGGCACTGGAAATATGGAGCTCAAACTCTTAAGAGAGCTTTCTAATAAACGTGTCTTCCCTGCTATTGACATTAATGCTTCAGGCACTAGACGTGAAGAAGTGCTTATACATCCTCAAGAGCTTCAAATTATATTTAATCTTCGCAAACTATTTGGCGGCATGCCTGAAGAGCAAGCTATTAATCTTTTAATTAGCAAACTCAAAGAGACTAAAACTAATGCGGAGTTTTTGATGAAAGTTTCAAAGACCACTCCAAATGTAAATGACTTTGATAACTAATTTTATCAAGTTTAAATAAATACAACTATTTATTATTTTTGTACCACTCAAGCAAGACTTTTTTAGCAGCGGCTTTATCTACTTCACCATTTTCTAAACGGTATTCTAACATAAAGGCTCGTGCTTGACCAACTTTGGCACCTGGCTTCAAACCTAATATATCCATAATTTCATCACCATCTAAAGAGGGTTTTATCTTTTTAAACTCTTCCTCTTCTTTCAATCGTTCAATGCGCGACTCTAAATCATCATAAGCTAAAGAGAGCTTTTTGCGTAAAGCATCTTGACCTGTAGTGCAGTCTGCACGAGATAAAATATGAAGCAAATCAAGCAAATCGCCAGCGTCATGTGCATAACGCCGTGCAGCAGAATCTGTCCAAACTCCACCAGCATAACCATAAAACCTCATATGAAGTTTTATCAGTCTTGAAACATCTTGAATTGTTTTATTATCAAATCTTAAATCTCTTAGGCGATTTTTTACAAGACGAGCTCCCACAATATCATGACCATAAAATGTAACTTTTCCGCCCTTGTCAAATCTGCGAGTATTTGGTTTGCCTATATCATGCAAAAGGCAGGCTAGGCGAATAGTTAAATTATTTTCAAAACCTCTTTTTTTTGCAAGAGCTATTCCATTTTGCAAAACTTTTAAAGAATGCCAATAATTATCTTTATGATGACCTCT
>JAITBJ010000028.1 GCA_031283665.1 Candidatus Opitulatrix cubana | reverse complement strand
AAAAACGGCGGGATATTTAAACTTGAACTGCTCACATTTATATTTTCCTCTTCAGGTAAAACGGATTTATTTGTTGCAGAATCTGGAACTTCAATAGCCTCTGTAGCAGCTTGCTCATTTAAATCTCTATGCTCATCACCCACTATATTAATTCCACCTGTCATATTTGGGATAGATGGTGTAAAAGAAATGCTCTGCGGTTTATATGTGTCTATAGGATCATCATCATATGGATTTTTCTTGTTCTCAAATCCAGAAGCAATTATTATCACCTTCACTTCATCACCTAATTCTTCATCCACAGCTCTTCCGAATTTAAACCAAGCATCTTTTTTCAAGATTTTTTCTAATGGCTTGACTAAATCCTTAATTTCTGTCATCAAAAAATTGCTACTAGATTGTATACCAACGACCACTCCTGTAGCCTCAGAAATCCTATCGTCTAAAAGCGGAGACCGAAGTGCATTCATAACAGCCTTTGACCCTCTATCATCGCCTGTTGCACGTCCTATTCCAATTAGTAAAGTGCCTATAGAACGAGAGATTCTGTCAATATCTCTAAAATCTATATTAGGCGTATAATGTTTATGAATTACTTCTGTGACTGCTTCCACACAAGTATGCAAAATGTTATCAGCCATTTTCAAACCTGAATCATAATCAAGATTTTCATTGCCTAAGTTTAAAAGTTTGTCATTTGAAATCACCATAAGAGCGTCAACTTCTTTACGCAATTCCTCTACACCTTTTTTAGCTACATTCATTCTCTGCTCAAGCTCTAATGAAAACGGAGTAGTGACCACGCCAATAGTTAAAATGCCCATCTCTTTTGAGATTTTAGCTACTACAGGAGCACCGCCGCTCCCTGTGCCGCCACCCTCACCAGTGGTACTCAAAACGAGTCGTGCACCCTCTAAAACTTTTTTAATCTCATCTGTGTGAGCTACAGTAGCCTCTCTTCCTTTTTCAGGATCTCCACCAATGCCCTCTCCCGAAGATATTTCCACGCCTATATTTAATTTAATATCTGCTTCTGATAATAATAAGTTTTGTGCATCGGTGTTTGCAGCGATAAACTCTACACCAGTAAGACCTGATGCAATCATAGTGTTAATAGCATTAACACCACCGCCGCCTATACCAAATACCTTAATAGGTACATTGCCAAGCTCTTGAGTCATAATAACCTCTCTAATTGTTTGAATTAGTTGTTTATTTATATAGTTTAATCAAATATGTGAATAATTTGTGTATATTTAGGCGTGTTTACAATTGACTTACACTATTTTGCAATTGTCTTTTACACTATTTGATAATCGGTTTATAGGTCGCTGAAATATCTATAGTTTTTCTACCTGCAAGCAGTTGATTATTTTCTAAGATTTTCTTAACAATAGATTCTTTTTTGCTAATGTTTTCATTAGACCCCCATATAATAGTTTGCCCTGATGCAAGTTTTGATTTTATATTATCGAAAGTCGTGGCCTCAATTGAAATTATATTTTTTCTAAAATCCTCTGACATATTTGAAAGCGCTTGCAAAATAAATGGCTCTGCTAACTGATTTTCTTTACTCTTGACTATTATTTCAGGAAAAGCTGCTTTTTTGTCAAGCATTTGCACCGTTTTATTCATTTTGTCTACAAGACGAAATTTTTTATCATTTTTCTCGCACGCTAATGGAATACTAGGAGTGATTTTCACAAATAGTCCATTGGTCCAGAGTCGCTCTATTTCAACAGATGAGATGCCGTTCAGATTATAAAGATGATTTTCAATATCATTTATATTAATCATAGTTATAGGAGTTCCTATATAATTTTTTAGACCGCCCAAAACCTGCTCTTTGCTAATATATTTGCTAGTCCCAGAAATAGTGATGTTTTTGCCACTCAGCGCAAAAACAGGTGATAGAAAAATAATCCATAATAAAACCAGTATTGAAAAGAAACTCAAAAAAACTGTCATAAAGGCATGGAAACGTTTTTTAGTTAATTTCTTTTTCTGCTTGGTTTTGTTGACTTTGTAATTTGACAGTTTTTTTGAATTTTTTGCTATAACTTTTTTAGAACTGCCCCTTTTAGATGAGTGTGATAGATTATTTTTTGCAGATTCCCCAGAAACTATTTTTCGAGTTTTTGGTTTTGAATATATAGGACCCTCGTGACGCTTTTCTGACATTAAAACTCTCAATCACGCCCTATATTTTTAAGTTCTATATTCTCAAAAATAACATTATCTAATATATTCAAGTCCCCTGCTCCTATAGTTATCAAAATATCATTTTCATCTGCAATTTGCCCTAAAAGCTTTGCTGCCTCAATTCTGTCTCTTACTCCATAATGCGGAATATCACGAGTTATATATTGCAAAATTGTATCTGGCGTGACGCTAGGATCGATTTCCTCTCTTGCAGGATAAACATCTGTGACAATCACCTCATCGGCAAATTGCAAAGCTTCTGCAAAACCTTTAGCAAAGTTCTTTGTTCTTGAAAATAAATGACTTTGAAAGAGCACTTTTATTTTTCCATTTTTCTCTAATAAAGGTTTTGCAGATAATATAGTAGCCTTTATCTCAGTTGGTAGGTGTGCATAATCATCAAATAATCTAACACTTCCTTTTGAACCTTTAAACTCAAACCGTCTAGCAGTGCCTGGAAATGTGCCTATTGCCTTTTCGATTTCTTCCACACTAATTTCAGGCAAAAGTCTCTTCACAGCTAAAATCACAGCAGCAGCATTCTGAAAATTATGTTTACCAAATAATTTCATATCAAACTCTGAAACATGAAAATCGGCATCATCTGAATACCCATACGATATAAGATTTTTTAAATCTAATTCTTCTAAAAACTTTTTTGCTTCAATATCATCTGCACAATATATTACAGCATCTTTAGCAGATTTTGCAAACTGACAAAAACTAGCAAAAAAGTTTTTCTCTGATTTATAAAAATCTAAATGATCAGGTTCTATATTCAAAATCACTGAAACTGTAGGAGTAAAGTTTAAAAATGATTTATCTGATTCATCAGCTTCTATCACTGATACATTATCTTTTCCTATATACCCTCCTGTGGCAGATCTTGGATCATTTAAAATCTGAGCTCCAAAAGAATAAGAGCAGTCAATTCCCAACTCTTGAAGTGTATGTGAAAGCATAGCAGCGGTAGTCGTTTTTCCGTGCGAACCTGCTATAGCAAATAAATATGTGCTATTTACAAGATTTGCTAGAGCCTCAGATCTATGCAAAACAGGTATACCTAATTTTTTCGCTGCTTGAAGTTCAGAGTTGCTATCTTTTATGGCACTAGTGATAACCACGCAATTTGCACCCTGAATGTTTTTTGCATTATGCCCTATAAAAGTTTTTACGCCTAAGGACTGCAAACGAGAAACATTATTATTTTCATCAGTTTGATCAGAGCCTTGCACCAAAAAACCTTTTTCAAGATACATCTGTGCAAGAGTACCCATCCCTGCACCGCCAATTCCTATAAAATGAATTAATTCTTTTTCGTCAGTTCCTTTTTTCACGTCTGCCACTGAATCTGGCACTGAATTAGTCATCATTTTTGATATCAGTGAGAATTGTTTGAATAATTTTTTCAGCTGCATCAGTAATAGACAATTTTAAAGATTTTTCTCTCATTGCTGCAGTTTGAGCTTTATTTAGCAAAATAGGAAGAATAGCATTTTCAATAAACTCTGGAGAAAAATCTTTATCAGCACAAACAATTCCAGCTCCAGCCTTGACTAAATATGAAGCATTCAATGACTGCTCACCGTTTCCCACATCAAGAGGCACAAAGCAAGCTGGCAAACCCACAGCTGATAACTCTAAAACGCTTCCTGCTCCTGCTCTTGAAATTGCAAAATCAGATACTTTATAAGCTTGCTCAATATGCTCTAAATACTCAAACTGCTTATATTTGCCATGATATTTTTTGGACACACTAAACTGCTTTCCTGCTCCTGTGATATGTATCACATTCGCCTTTTTCAATAAAGATGGTAGGCTTTTTTTAACAGTTTTATTTATAGACTTTGCTCCAAGCGACCCCCCTAAAACTAATAGCACAGGTTGCTTAGTAGCAAATGAAAATAGCGGCTTTTTCGTAGTATCTTTATTTGAAACCTTTTTTTCAAAAAGACTTTTTCTCAAAGGCAGTCCTACAAATTGAATTTTTTCATTTGCTTTTCCAGCAATTTGTGTATCAGGAAATGCAGTAAAAAAGCGTTTAGCAAAGCGGGACCCAAGTTTATTTGCAAGACCTATTTTCAAATTCGCCTCATGAATATAAATAGGCACTTTTTTCAGCTTTGCAGCTATATAAGCAGGGGGAGATATATAACCGCCAAACCCTAAACAAATATCAATCTTATCATTTTTGATTATTTCTAAAACTTTGATAATCTGCTTCACAAATCTGATTGGAAATGTGATAAGTCTTATTATATAAAAAATATGTTGGTGAAAAGCAGGCCTTGGAAAAGAAACTTTTTTGATATGCTCTACAATTTCCCCAGCTAACATTTGCTTTTCTAAAAGTTGATTATCTAATTTGGAATTGCCAACTAAATAAATGACACTAAATCCGTATTTTTTGGCAACTTCGGACACTGCTAGCATAGGGTTAATATGACCTGCTGAACCGCCCCCTGCTAATAGTATATTCACGAAACTAGTTTACCATGTTAGACTAATTATGTGGGAAAAAAATATATAAAATACCAAATTGGCGCTATAGCAGGCACCTATCTTTTATACACTACTTACACCCTTATTCGCAACTGCTTTGCAGCGTCCACAGCTTATATGAATCTAACACCAGATCAAGTAGGCACAGTGCTTTCTACACTTGCAATATCATACGGGATTTCTCGCCCAATTACAGGCTTACTTGCCGATAAAATATCACCGAAACTTTTTACCTGCTTTGGACTTTTTGCATCAGCAGGAGCAAGCATATTTTTTGCGTTTAGTCAAAACTCTATTGGGCTTTTATGCACTATTTCATTTATTTGCGGATTTTTTCAGTCTATTGGTTCGCCCACATCACAAAAAATACTATCTGTTTGGTTTCCAAAAAACAGACGGGGGACAATTATTGGGATCTGGTCCACAAGTAAAGATATGGGAAAAGTGCTTATCTCTGCATTAGTTATTTTATCTGTGTCAGCGTTTTCACTAACAAAAGGCAATGTTAGCCCTATATTTATATTAGTGTCTATAATTGGTATACTGATTTCAATAATTGCATATTTTATTATATTTAATAATCCAGAAGATGTGAATCTGAAAAAAATAAATGAACATACAGAAGAAAATAAAACACTTTTGAAAAACTCAAAGGATTATGTACTAAAAAACAAAGCTGTTTGGTTTTTATGTTTTGCAGGAGGAGCTAGCTATTGTGCAAGTGTAGGCATTCAAACATGGATACCTATGCTTTTGCAGCAAACTAAAGGGTTTTCTCCAGCAGACGCCACAGCAGGATTTGGTTTATTTTCTCTTGGTGCTATTCCTGCGGTGCTTATTTTATGTTTTATATCAGATGCTATGCTAAAAGGCAGACGAGTAAATCTAATTTTAGCTGCGCTAGTTTTAGTGTTTGCAGCTGTTTTAGTTTATTGGTTTTCAACCGACCCTACTATTATAAGAGTTTCTATTATCACCTGCGGTGCCCTATTTATGGGAGTGGGCGGACTAGGTGTAGCTTTAACCGTAGATGCAGTGCCCCCGTTTGCATTAGGCACCGCAGGTGGCATGATAGGATTCTTTGAATATATTTTAGGAACTGTGCTAGCCACAAAGCTAATAGGATATTTAGCCTCTGCTACAGGAAGTCTCAATATAGGTTTTTATGTAATTTTATCAGCAATCGTAATTGAGTTTATATGCTTTTTAGGCCTAAAAAGTGTTGAAAAAGCACGAGACTAAAATCAAGTATGAAATTAAATAAACTAATAGACACTCCTCTTGATTTAGATATTAGCTCAATAACCACATATTCTAAGAACGCGAGAGGCGGTTCACTGTTTTTATGTATAAAAGGCTCTAACACTGACAGACATTTATTTATAGAAGATGCTGCCTCTCGCGGTGCTGTAGCCGCCATAATAGATGATAAAAAATATCAAAACAGCCCTATTCCTACTATATTAGTTGACAATGTAAATAGCATTTATGATTCTCTAATTGCTAAGTTCTACGGCAATCCTGAAAAGCGGATTAAACTTATAGCCCTCACAGGAACTGATGGAAAAACCACCACTGCTGCAATGGTGGAGCAAATGCTAGGCAGCGATATATGTTGCAATTTTGGAACTAATGGAGCTTTTTTTGCAGATAAGCACTTTGAACTAAATAACACCACACCTGATAGCGAAGTTTTTTATCCTCTCTTAAAGCAGTTTGCAGATAATGGAGCAGAGTATGCTGTAATTGAGTTTTCATCTGAAGCCGAGCATTTTAGAAGACTACGCAATTTGCAATTCGATATTATTGCACTAACTAATATCACTAGCGACCATTTAAACACTCATAAAACTTTAGAAAACTATATAGATGCAAAACTGTCTATTTTCAAAAATCATCTAAAGAAAAGCGGCACTGCAATTTTGAATAGCAGCTGCGAACAATTTGAACTATTCAAAAATAGTCTCGCTAATAAAGCTGTTAAGAGTTTCGGATATAAAAATGCTGATAATTGGAAAATAGATAAAATAGTTCCAAAAAATACTGGCTTTGAAGTTGAGCTTATTGCAAATGAAAAAGCATATAACACAAAATTAAAAATGTTTGGAAAATATAATGTTTATAACTATATATTATCTACTGCAATAGTTGATACGCTGTCAAAAGATTATCTGCAAACTGCTAAATCTGCTTTTGCTTTTTCAATACCTGGAAGAATGAATATGTTTATTACTAGCTCCCACTTCACTGTGATAATAGATTATGCTCACACATTCAACTCTATTAACAGCATATTAGATACTGCAAAAGAAAAAACTCGTGGCAAAATAATAGTTGTAACAGGAGCAGCCGGAGATAGAGATAAGAGTAAACGGCCTAAAATAGCTAGGCTCTTAGAGGAGAAAGCAGACCAAATTATTTTTACAACTGATGACCCTCATTTTGAAAACAATGACCAAATAATTCAGGATTTGATGAGTGGCATAACTAATAAAAATGTTGTGGATATAGAAATTGATCGCGGAAAGGCAATCGAAAAAGCAATATCGGAAGCGAGCAAAGGCGATACTATTTTAATACTTGGAAAAGGTGATGATAAATATATTATTTCTGGTGGCGAAAAAATCCCATTCTGCGACACCGAGTTTACTAAAAGCGTTTTTTCAAAATTGAATATATCTTATACTTGAAACTGTTTATAGGAAGTTCAAATGAACCAGGCAATTCCTCTATATAACCCTTAAATCCTCTTTTGAAATCTAAAACACCATTTGGTTTATCAAACACAGCATCAAATCCTAAAAAATTATAAACAGGTATTTTGTTTTCTAAACAGTATTTAAACATATAATCTTGCAAAGCGTATGACCCTAAAAGTTTTATATATCTAACATCATTTCCGCTATGAAAATAAACACAAACTCCTGCATAAATTATAAACAGTGATGCAGAAATAGGTATATTATCTTCTGTGAAAGCGCAAAGAAGTTTTAGATGCCCGTCATGTGAAAAATGCTTAATTAGTGACTCAAAATAGTTTTTATCTCTTGGAGTAAATCCGTGCTTTTCGGCTGAGTCTGAAAGTAGTTTCAAAAATATATCTATATCAGAGCCTGATAATTCTTTTACGGTCAAATTATTCTTTTTATATTTTCTAATTCTTTGGCGAGTGGTGGATCTAAATGACATTATCAGCTCCTCATAATCAGCATCAGTAGCACTTCCAAAATACAGTTGCAAATCTTTTAAATAATGCCATCTGTTAGAAGCATCAGTGCCTATCATAGTCCATCCGTTATGCAAATAGCCTAAATCAATCAGATTTTGAAACTCCTTATCTGCTTTATGAGCGCTATCTATTATGCTACCGTCATTGTCGTGAACTGCATATACAAAATTGGGATTCATTGAGCAATAAACCACGCCTAAATTACTTAAATACTTTTTCAAATTTTGAGTCCAAAAGTCTAAAAGCTCTTTATTAGCAAAATCTATTAGCGGTCCATAATATATACCTGCTGATTTTATTCGCGAGTTTATAATCACAACTAATGCAGCGGCAACTATTTTTTCGTCACTATCTGAATCATCTTTAATTCCGAGCAGCTTTGTTTGCAGTCCTAAATTCTCACGAACTTTTTTCATAGAAAGAGTCTGATTAAAATTTGCGCGTGGATGATTTTGAGCAAACTCCTCAAACTCGCTATCTGTTAACTCTAAAAACTGCATTTGCAATACTCCTTTTTGAAACTACTAATTTCTAACAACTTTCATTTTTGGTTTTCTAAAACGGTTTAGAAAAGTTGAGACTCCTTGCTTTCTACCTTGAGCAGACCTTGCAAAAGATGCTATCACACCTAAGGCTATCAAAGTGGCGATTAATGATGAACCTCCTGACGAAATTAGAGGAAGTGGCACGCCCATAACAGGTAGCAACCTTACTACAATTGCCATATTTATTAGAGCTTGCCCTATAATCCATGTAATAATGCAGCCTGCCACGATTTTTTCATAATTTGATTTCAGCTGCAAAATAATTCTATATGTGGAGTATAACAGGAACACAAATATGCCTAAAACTAAAAGAGTGCCTAACACTCCAAACTCTTCCCCCACTACAGAAAATATAAAATCATTATTAGCCTCTGGCAAATAATTCCACTTTTCTCTTGAAGCGCCGGGGCCTACACCAAAAATGCCGCCTGTAGCCAGCGCATAAAGCCCATGAATTGTTTGGTAGCAAAACCCCTCTTCATGACCCAAGCAGTCTCCATAAGCAGCTGTGATTCTGTCCATTCTATTTGACGAACCCACTACAAATGCTAACACTAAAAATGCAAAACCTGCTGTGCAAGCGCCAAACATATATTTTCCTTTTGTGCCTGCAAACGCATACGCTGCTGCTATTATCAAAATTAGTATAATAGCCGTTCCTAAATCGCCGCCTAACATAATCACGCCAAACCCTATAGCAGAGCCTACTCCTCCAGGGACTGCAATGTATAAAAGATTATCTAAATGCCCGACTCTGCGAGATAAGATTAGCGAAAGCCACAAAATGAGCGCCAACTTCAAAAACTCAGACGGCTGCACAGTAGTAAAACCTAAATTAATCCAGTTTCTATTTCCATTAATTGTCACTCCTAAAGGAGTATAAACTAGTAAACAGACTAAAATAGCTGCTATATAAATATGTTTGGAATACTTTGCAAAAGTAGATGTTTTAATTCTTGAAACTAATAAAAATGCCACAGCTCCAACTGCTACAAAAACAATTTCGGAAACTAACGACATAAATGGTGATTTATTTTTGGAAATGTTGTCAATAGCCGATGATGAAAAAACCATTATCACGCCAAAAAAAGTTAAAAAAACTATTGAAACGCAAAAATAAATATAGTATTTATACTCTTTCATATAATTAGGCAATTCATATTATCTAACTAGTAGCAGCACCCAACCACCATAAAATAGACCGATTCCAAACACTGCAAGGAGCCCTGCTAGTAGCCAAAATCTTATAACCACTGTGACCTCATTCCAGCCCTTTAACTCAAAATGGTGATGAATTGGTGCCATTTTGAAAACGCGCTTTTTTGTCAGTTTAAAAAATCCTATTTGAATAACATCTGAAATCACTTCTAGCACAAACACTCCGCCAATTAGCACTGCTAAAAACTCTGCATGAGCTAAAATTGAAAGGCCAGCAAATGTGGCTCCTAAAGAAAGCGAACCTGTGTCCCCCATAAAGATTTTTGCAGGAGCAGCATTCCACCATAAAAATCCAAAACACGCACCAGTCACAGCACCTGCTATAATTGCTAAATCCCAAGCATCATCTACTTTATAACAGAAAAGCCCTGAAATCATAGCTGATGAGGTACAGCGCTGAGCATATTCCCAAAAGCATACTAACACAAATGCTCCAAATGAGATAAGCGACACTCCTATTGCCAAACCGTCTAAACCATCTGTCAGGTTCACAGCATTTGACCATGCACTAATTAAGAGATTTACCCATATAAAAAACAAAACAATGCCTATAATAGTTCCTAGGCTGTTGAGCGTGATAACCCAATTATTCCAAACAGTGATTTCAATAGCTCCTGATTTAGAAATCCCAAGAGCAAAAAATGCAAAAATAGTTCCAATCACAACTTGCCAAATTATTTTTGTAGCTGGTTTTATTCCTAACGATCTTCTATTTCTTATCTTTTTGAAATCATCTGCAAAACCAATAAGCCCTGTGGAAACCATTAAAAATAATAGCAAAATTGCATTATGTGCAGGAGTGGTGCCTTTTGAGAAATATGAAAAAATGCTAGCAGATGCATAACCTAAAATAGTGGCTATAATTATTACCAAACCGCCCATAGTCGGCGTGCCTCTTTTCACCATATGAGTTTCAGGTCCGTCTAATCTTATAAATTGACCAGCTTCTTTTGCGACTAAAAATCTTATTAGCAAAGGTGTAAAAAAAAGACCCACTAACATTGCAACAAATGTGGCTATTAGAAACGGTATCATTTTACTCCTTCAATAATTTTTCAAAACCCTCAATAACTTCCCAGAGTTTTGATGAATTAGATGCTTTTACTAATATGCTATCACCTTTTTTCGCTGTTTTACTTATATAATCTATAACAGCATCTTTATTATAAAAATACACAAAATTGCTATATTCACCGAAAAGATGGTCTTTCTCTTTAGAACTATCTAAAAAAATCAAAACCTCATCAAGTCCAGACTCTGCAAAGAGTTTGCCTATTTTTTTATGTTCTTTTTC
>JAITBJ010000078.1 GCA_031283665.1 Candidatus Opitulatrix cubana | reverse complement strand
GGCAAAGTGGTAAGTTCATCCGAAAATGAAATAGTTTTGGAATATAATGGCACACAATCTGTATGGCTAAAGCGCGCTATTGCTACAGAAGCTACTTTAGATAAAGAGACTGAAAAATTGTTTTCTGGATCCGGCTCTACAAAAAAAATTGCTGCTAAAAAAGCGACTGCTAAAAAGCCAGCAGTAAAGAAATCAACTGCAAAAAAGTCTACATCTAAAAAATAAAATAAAGTGTAAATGGTCAAAAATCAAGTAAAGAAGAGTCACCCTTTAAGGACACTTATTTTTTTATTTGTTATAATCATTATTTTATTTGGTTCTGTAGCTATTGGCGCTATACAAGGTTTAGCACAGTTTACACCTAAATTAGCTTTGGATTTAGCAGGCGGAACTGAAATAGTTTTAACTCCTAAATTGCAAGACGGGCAGCAAATTGACGACAATGCTTTAGATCAGGCTGTTGAGGTTATAAGACAAAGAATAGATGCATCAGGCGTGTCAGAATCAGAAATCACAAAACAAGGATCTAGTAATATAGTAGTAGGCATACCAGGAGCAGCGCCATCAGATGAAACTATAGATTTGATATCGCATGCTGCACAAATGAGATTTAGACCTGTGATTTTATATTCACCGCAAACAGAAGTTACTCAATCTGCTTTAGACGAATACTATAAACAGCTTAAAACTCAATCAGATAATGATGTGGCATATAAAAGTGATGATAAAAATAAATTAGAGATAAATGATGCAGTTTTGCGTTCTGGTGATAAAGCAAAAGTGGTAAACGCTGAAGACTCTAAAGACTCTGCAAAAGAGGAAGAAGAGGCTAAAAAGAAGCAAGAGGAAGAAGAGAAAAAGCCTATTGTATCAGATGATGCTAAAAAGGATGATAAGGCTAAAGACACTGACAGCTCTTTGAGCTTGATAACTCCTGAAATAGATAAAGAGTTTAAGGCGTTAGACTGCACAAAGCCTGAAAACACTAAAGGCGGCGGCGGTGATGATCCTAAAAAAACAATTGTGGTCTGCGCAAAAGATGGCGGCGCTAAATATATTTTAGGACCTGTGGCTGTAGAGGGTGATCAAATATCTGGTGCTAGCTCTGGATTAAAGGCTGGTCAAAACGGCACATATACTAATGAATGGGTAGTCTCGCTTTCTTTCAAGAGTGCAGGCAATCAATCATTTATTGACACCACTAATAGAATTAAAGAGCTTGATCCACCAAGAAATGAGTTTGCTATCACACTTGATTCATTAGTTATATCAGCCCCTAGTGTGAAACCATCTGTAGCTTTCACAATGGGTCAGCCTGTAGAAATAAGCGGCGGCACTGGAAATCCGTTTAAGCAGGCGCAAGCTAACACATTAGCTAATCAGCTATCATTTGGTGCTTTACCTATGAACTTTGATGTAAGCTCTAAAGAGCAGATTTCTGCAACACTAGGTTCTGAGCAGCTTCAAAAAGGACTTTTAGCAGGTTTAATTGGTCTTATATTAGTGGTGCTATATTGCCTTTTCCAGTATCATGTATTAGGGCTTGTGGCAGTGGGGTCACTTGGAGCATCAGCAGTGCTAGTTTATGGCACAATTTTGCTTCTTTCATGGATACAAGGTTTCACACTTTCTTTGGCGTCAATAATTGGGCTTATTGTAGCAATAGGCGTGACTGCCGACTCGTTTATTGTTTATTTTGAAAGAATTAGGGATGAATTGAGAGATGGAAGGAATTTGTCTCTTGCAGTTTCCCGCGGATGGAAGAGAGCTATTAGAACAATTTTAGCATCAGATGCTGTAAACTTTTTAGCAGCTGTGATACTTTATCTTTTAGCAGTTGGAAATGTTAGAGGATTCGCATTTACTTTAGGATTGACTACGCTTATAGATTTAGTGGTAGTGGCGCTATTTACCCATCCTATAGTTTTGCTTTTATCTAGATTGCAATTCTTTAGAGAGGGGCATTTAGCTTCAGGCTTGTCTCCTGAAAGATTAGGAGTCTCCCAAAGCAGCGCTTGGATTCGCGAAGTGAAATCTAAAGACAAAAAAACTCTTGCAGAGCAAAAAGCTGGTATTAGTTTAAAGGACGGTAAATAATGGCTAGCTTTTTAGATGAATGGGGCAATAACCTTTATACAGGTCAAAAGAGTTATAAAATAGTTCAAAAAAGAAAAATGTTTTATGCGATTTCTGTATTTGCGATTATAATCTGCATAGGTCTGATGGTAGTAAGAGGCTTTAATTTAGGAATTGAGTTTAGAGGCGGATCAGAGTTTCAAGTAAATGAAATTACTAACACATCACAGTCTCATGCCACTGAAATAGTCCAAAAAGTTTTGCCTAATGATGTGCCAAGAGTTTCTAATTTAGGTTCATCATCGTTGAGAATACAAACCGACACTCTTGATGAAGCCACTCAAATAAAAGTTAGAAACGCTTTAGCAGATGCTTATTTTGGAACATGCGATGATAAAAAAGATACTGATAAAGATAAAGCGAAAGAAAACTGCTTGAAAGAAAATAGAGATAAGGTTTCTAGCACTACAATTGGTCCTACATGGGGCAAAGATGTGTCTCAAAAGGGTATAGTGGCTTTAATTGTGTTTATGTTATGCTGTATGGCATTTATGACTTTGTATTTTAGAAATTGGAGAATGGCGCTTTCAGGCGTGTTAGCACTTTTCCATGATTTGATTATTACTGTGGGAATTTATGCAGCAGTTGGCTGGGAAATTACACCAGCTTCTATGATAGGATTTTTGACTATTTTAGGTTATTCTATGTATGACACAGTGGTAGTGTTTGATAAGGTTAGAGAAAACACAGCAGATGTTTATAAACAGACAAGAACTAGTTTTGCAGCACAAGCTAATTTAGCGGTAAATCAGACTTTTGTAAGATCTATTAACACTACTGTAGTAGCGCTTTTACCAGTTTCAGCTGTTTTATTTATAGGCACAGCAATGGTGGGCGCAGGCACACTTCAAGATATTTCCTTAGCGTTATTTATAGGTATGACAGCAGGAGCATATTCGTCTATTTTCTTGGCAACTCCTATGTTAGTGACTTTGCAAACCACATCTAAAAAAGATAAAGAGCATAAAAAGCAGTTAGATGCTGCATATTCAAAATTAGCAGATATAGTAGGTGAAGATGAAGCTAAAAAGCAGTCCGAAACGCGAGATATATCAGCTCAACTTCTTCCGGGTCATCGTTTAGATAATAAAGCTCAGCCTCGTGCTAAAAATAAGCGCAAACGTAAATAATTTCCAATATGTCTAGGCATAGGATTTTATTTGCTTTCATCCTTTCTGTTTGTTGCTCATTTGTAGGAATTATAGAAGCTATACCAAGTTGTGCAGTTCGTGCTAATTCTGTAAATTATAATACTTTGTATAAAGTAAGAGACGATTTTAGATTTTTAGATGTGCCCTTAACACCTGTTATGAGAGATGATATAGTTTGGGTTTATCAGTATGGGATTGCAAACGGGTATACAGCATCCACTTATAAACCATCTAATAGAGTAAGCAGAGGGCAGATGGCTATTTATCTTTATAGTGTAGCAGGAAGACCTGATTTCACACCTGGAGCTAACCCGTTTCACGATATAAATCCTAACACGGTAGGCTATAGAGAAATTTTATGGCTTATCCAAAATGGAATGACATCAGGCGTGAGTCCAGGCAAATACAGCCCTGACACAGGCGTGACTAGAAATCAGATGGCAATTTTTTTGTTTCGCTTATCTGGTCAGTCTTATGATACGGAAAACTGCGGATTTAGTGATGTGTATAAATTGCCAAGTCTAACAAAAAAAGCAATATGCTATCTAAAAGATAAAGGCGTGACTGGAGGGACATCACCAGGAGTATTTAGTCCGTTTGCAGTTACCACCCGTATACAGATGTCAACTTTTATTCACCGAACTGCTCAAAACATTTTAAATAATATAAACTTCCAAGCAAGCGAGCCTGATATTTTATTAGGAGCGTTTTTCCAAAATGAATCTAATCCTTATAATGTTTATTTATATACTTCAGTAGATGGCGTAAACTTTACCGATCCGCCATCTGTTAGCGCAGAAAATGGGCAGGCACTACAATCAGATTCTGCATCAGGGTATAAAATTTTTACTCCCTCACAGGAGCAGATGCTAAAAAGCATTTTGCAAAAATCTAATAATTCCCAAAACAGTTTAGCAGATGCTAATTCGCTAACGGCAAATCCTACAGCAAATCTAAGAGATCCTACTATCACTTATTATAATGGGTATTTTTGGATTTTTGGCACATATAATGAAATTAAGAATAAGACTGGTTTTTGGTTGGCTTATTCTAAAGATTTAAGAACTTTTTCAGATCCTCAGCAAATTAATAATATAAATGTGCCAAGTTCTGTATATAGAAAAAGCGACGGCACTATAAACTCGTGGGCGCCCTCACCCTATGTAGAGGGCTCTAATGTGAATGTGGTTATTTCTGCCGGTAATGCAGATACATATATGGAGCAAATAATCACATCATGCACATTTACTCCTAATAATGATAATGAAAAATTAAATCCTGCCACAGTAAATTGTGCAGATGCTCAAAAAATTAATATCCCAGGCGCCACTGTATCAAATTCAAGCAGTTGTGATATAAGTAAAAACTATAGAGGGAAAATAGATGGTCAAATTAGAAAATATGGATTAACCTACTATCTCACAGATAAACCTAATGGACATTGTCCTAATGAAATGTTTTCTTCTAGTAATTTGAATGGACCCTATTATAGAGTAAATAATAATATATCAGATTCTAATAAATATGGTACTCATAAAAATAATGGCTCTGATATATATAAAATGCTTGAGGGCACTAACACAATTTATTATAGAGATAAGTTTTTTTCGTATCCTGATAATTTTTGGCCTGAGGGCGGTGCTTACAATGGCGATGTGCAATATATTATTTCAGGATCAGAGCGGTTTACTGCTGACACAAGGCCTGTAAAGCTTACTGCACCAAGGAAAGTAAGGCACGGGCAAGTAGAAAACTTTAAAAATGAAGATGCTAAAAATGCTATATGGAAATTGAGAAATGGCATTACTGCTGCAAATTGGGATTTATATATGACTGTTCAGCAAAAAACATCTCGCCCTGATAATAAGTTTATTCAAGGACAAACAGGTTTTTCACAAATATATATAACTAATAAAGGGTCTCAATCATATACTAAATCTTTGAAATACTGGGACAATAGAGGAAATACGCAAATTATTGAAAATCTGAATATAGGAAAAGGGGAGACAAAACTTATTGAAGTGGGCGTAACTCCTCAAGTAACAGGAGTTTTTATAGGTGCAGTATGCTATTTGAATGCGTCATCTGTGTGTGATGGAGGCCAGCAATCAACTTTTACAGGCTCCACAATAGCTGATTCTAGCCAAAAAGCAGGCACTCTTGGCGCTGTATGGGCTGATAAAACTGGTAGTAAAACTATAAGAGTGACTATAGCTCATCCAGAGACTGATGGTGGATGGCCTATTATACAATATAAAGTGGAATTAGAAAGACTGAAAAAGTCTACGCTTGTGCAATATGTTAGTGCAGGGGCAGAATATGCTTGGTTTAATAATTTAAAAAGTGGAACATATTATTGGGTTAAATTGACTGCTATTACAGGTTTTGGGTCAAGTCCTAGGCATGTACGCAGCTGCGGCTATGGATCTGCTGCAAATTGCAATACTGGAATAAAGATATAATAAGGAGCACTAAATAGCTATTTCTGCTTTTTGCTTATGCTATTATTAAAAGGTGTTATTAGTTTCAAAGAGAGAGGCAAAATGAACGAGCAACTAGAAATTATAGGCAAGCAAAAAGCAGATTATATTCTGTCAACTTTTAATGATATACCCAATTTTCCAAAAGAGGGTGTGGTTTTTAAAGATATTATGGGCGCAATAGCTGATCCTAAAGCATTCGAATATCTGATGGAAGCGTTTATAAAACTGATGCCAGAGGGCGTTAAATATATTGTAGGAATTGAAGCTAGAGGATTTATTTTAGGTGTGGCGCTTGCACAAAAGCTCGGAATTGGTTTTATACCGCTTAGAAAAAAAGGAAAACTTCCTCCGCCTGTAGAAAGCATTACATATAGTTTAGAATACGGCTCTGATACTTTAGAAATTCAAAAAGGCAGAATTGAAAAAGGTGCAGGAGTGTTTGTAATAGACGATGTGATAGCAACAGGAGGCACTGTGGAAGCAGCAAAAAAGCTTCTTGAAAATGCAGGTGCTATTATAAAAGGTTTTGGATTTGTTATAGAGTTAACATTTTTTGATGCAATTAAAGTTTTAGACGGTTATAAAGTAATTTCATTATGTAAAGTGGCAGACTAGCATCATTTTTATACAATATGATTTATTCAGATTATGAAAACTAAATTAGTAGAAAATCCTGATGAATTATTTGTTGAGTTTTTATCTGATGTAAATCAAAAATATAATAAAGCTGATATAGAGCTAATAAAAACGGCATATTCGTTTGCGAAAGCAGCTCATGGGGAGCAAAAAAGATATTCTGGCGAACCGTTTATTATTCATCCTATTTCAGTGGCTCAAATCTTGTTAACACTTGATCCGCCAGTAGCAGTTTTGCAAGCTGCTTTATTGCATGACACTGTCGAGGACACACCTGTAGAGATAAAAGAAATTGAGAAAAAGTTTGGATCTGAAGTGGCTGTGTTAGTTGATGGCGTTACAAAATTAGATTCTATAAAAGCTGGTCCTGATGCGGAAGCTGAGACTGTTAGAAAAATGATTATCACTATGTCGCGAGATATACGCGTGCTAGTTATCAAATTAGCAGACCGCCTCCATAACGCAAGAACTTGGGAGTTTGCACCAGTAGAGAGTGCTAAAAAGAAAGCGCAGCAGACTCTTGAGATTTATGCACCACTTGCAGACCGTATGGGTCTTGGTGTGATAAAATTAGAATTAGAAAATCTTTCATTCCAAACTCTTCATCCGAAAATATATGATGAAATTGTCCGTTTAGTAGAAAGCAGTGAAGAAAAGCGAAATGAGTTAATAACTAATTTCATAGATGCTGTTAGAGCAGAATTAGAAAAGTTAGAAATTAAAGCTGATATCACAGGACGCCCTAAACATTATTATTCTATATATTTGAAAATGGTAAATAGAGGTGTAGATTTTCATGATATGTATGATTTACTTGCTATTAGAATACTAGTAGATTCGGTTAGAGATTGCTATGGTGCATTAGGCGCTATTCATGCTATTTGGCCTCCTATTTCGGGCAGATTTAAAGATTATATAGCTCGTCCGAAATATAATGGCTATCAGTCGCTGCATACTTCTGTTTCAGGGCCAGGAAGCCCTATAGAGGTTCAAATTAGAACATACGATATGCATCATCATGCTGAATATGGTGTAGCAGCTCATTGGATTTATAAAGAAAAGTCTAAAAGCGGAAAAGCAGCTCCAAAAAATGGCGTAAAAGATTTGGAAAAGGGCACAAATCTAAAGTGGCTAAATCAGCTTTTAGACTGGCAATCTGAAACTCAAGATTCTAAAGAGTTTTTAGAGTCTTTACGCACTGATTTAGGACCTGAAAAAGTTTATGTGTTTACCCCGCAAGGAAAAGTCACTGAACTGCCTGATGCTGCTACGCCAGTAGATTTTGCATATTCTGTTCATACGCGAGTGGGGGAGAGCGCTATTGGTGCAAAAGTTAATGGAAAGATGGTTACGCTTGATACTATTTTGCAAAATGGCGATACTGTAGAGATTCTTACTTCAAAAAGCGAAAATGCTGGTCCGTCTGCAGATTGGTTAGAGTTTGTAAAGTCTCCAAGAGCTAAAAACAAAATACGCCAGTGGTTTTCAAAATCCAGACGAGAGCAGTCTATAGAAGAGGGTCATGAATCTTTATCTCGTGCGTTAGAAAAAGAGCATATAGACACAAAACAGGCTTTGTCCGAAAAAGTTTTGAAAGAAATAGCTAATCAAATGAATTTGTCTGACACACAAGCAATTTATGCGTCTATTGGTGAGGGCAAAGTTTCCACTATGAATATACTAAATAGATTGAAAAAAATTCTAGGTGTGGATGAAAAAAATGAAAACACTATTTTAACTTCAAAACCAACAAAAGTGGATGAGAATAATCCAGGTGTGATAGCAGAGGGTGTAGATTCGCTTTGGATAAAGCTTGCTAAATGCTGCTTACCTGTGCCAGGGGATGAAATTGTAGGATTTATTACAAAAGGTCATGGAATAACAGTCCATAGATCAGATTGCAAAAATGTAAAGTCTCTTACTAATGACTCAGACCGCTTTATAGATGTGCAGTGGTCAAGTAGCGCTAATGCACGATTTAATGTTCGTATAAAAGTTGAAGCTATTGACAGAGATAATTTATTGAGTGAATTATCATCTGCTATTGCAGAAAACCATGTAAGCACAATAACGTTCACCGCCACAACTACTGAAAATAAAGTAGCTATATTTATAATAACTGTAGAAATTGCAGAGCAAAGGCAGCTCAATGCATTATTTGCAACGATCAGAAAAATAGATGGTGTGTATGATGTTTTTAGGACAAAAGGTGAATAAGGTCTGATTTATTTTGCAATTATATTTTATTTAAAAATTCATTAGTTTCAAGATAGATTTTTTGCCCCTCTTTTTCTAGAGTTTCAATATCACCCCAACTCCACGATGCGCTATCTATATATTTTCTAGCAAGTTCTAGAGAAAGTTCAAGAGTTTGAATATCTTTCAAGATTCTCATAATTTTTAGATTAGATTTTTTTCCTGATTGCTCGTATCCTAAAATATCACCCTCACCTCGCAGGCGCAAATCTATTTTTGAAAGAGTAAATCCATCTAAATTATCTCGCACTGCTTCTAGCTTTTCTCTTTGAGGAGTGTTAGCTTGAGTAGAATGAATTAAATAGCAATATGCGTTTTCAACTTCAGTTTTATCTCTTCCCACTCTTCCTCGCAACTGATGCAGCTGTGAAATTGAAAAATTATTTGCGTTATAAATAGCAATAGTAGATGCTTTTTTTATATCAACACCAACTTCTATAACAGTAGTGGAAATAAGCAAATCTATTTTTCCTTTATGAACATCATCCATAATTCTTATTTTGTCTGCAGGTTTTAGTCTTCCGTGAATAAGCTCTATTGTGCAATCTTGAAATCGTTCATCTACTGCATATTCATTATATATTGAATAAATGTTTTCTGTTATAGGGTTTTCCTCAATTCTTGGGACTACTATTATAGCTTGATTGCCTGATTTAATCTCTTTCAAAACATTGTTTTTCATAGAGTTTATCTGTTCTTGATTTTTTGCGCTAACTAGTTTTGTAAATATATTAGAGCAATTTAATTCAGGCTTTTCAAGTGTGTCAATTTCGTAATCTGCAAAAACGGATAGCGCTACTGAACGAGGAATAGGTGTGGCAGACATTGAAATCAAATGTGGCTGATTTGCGTTTATAGACTCTTTGTTTGCTCCTATAGAATTGCGTTGCGTCACTCCATATTTATGCTGTTCGTCAATTATTAACAGTTTCAAATTAGCAAACTCATCTTCTATATTAAGGAGTGCTGTAGTGCCTATAATAATTTTTAGTTTATTGTCTTTTAGTTTTTCTAATATAGCTTTTCGCTGTTTACCTTTTATATTTCCTGTGATAAGCTCCACACCAATTTCGGGGAACTGGGGATATGTTTTATATAAAGATTCTAATTTAGCTTTTATAGTATAATAATGCTGCCATGCAATAACTAATGTAGGCGCTAATAATGCACTTTGATATCCGTCTATTGCAAAGTTTATCATTTGACGAAGTGCTACTATAGTTTTGCCTGAAGCTGTGTCCCCTTGCAAAAGTCTTTTTTCTGCAATGCCGCTTTTGAGTTTCATATCTAAAACTTTTGAAACTTCTTTTTGCGATTGAGTTAATTGAAAATCAAAGGAATTATCAAAAAGAGATAGAAGCTTATCTTTTTTATCAGTTTTATTTTTGCCAGTTTTTATATTCTTAGCAGATTTCTTTTGATTTTCTAGCGTTTTTTGATTTTTTAATTCTGTTTTACGTTTTGCAAGTAGAGGAATATGAAGTGTCCAAGCCTCTTCAAAAATCACGCTTCTTACTCCTTTATTATATTCATCCATTGAATTTGGTTTATGAATTGCATAAAAGGATTCTCTTCGTGAATATAAATTATTATTTGCTCTTATTATTTCAGGAACTATATTTGGAATGTTTTGAGTTTTAATATATTCAAATATCTTATCAAGAGTTTTGCTCATCACTCGTGTAGAAATAACGCTTTTTGCATGATAAATAGGTTTTGGCTTTAGTGCTTCTTTTAAAGATGAGCAAACTTCCGGAAATAGAAAATAAGTATCACTGTTTTCTGCTATATTTAGATTTATATAATTGTTTTTAATTGGCAGTTTTTCCTCTACAATCCAGTCTACTTTTCTTCTAAAGCTTGGTAGCGTTTTTACTATATTCCCCCTTATATAAAAAGAATCGCAATTTTTTACCTCCTCCAAAATAAGATCTCTATACCAAAGGCTTTTTGTTATCCAATAAGCCCTGATACTAGATTTTCCGTCGGTTAGGTCAACTGTTAGATCAAAATACTTTTCACTGTTTTTGTATTTAATTCCTGTTATAAATAGTTTTAAAGCAGGGTAATCATCATTTATGGAAGCATTCATTTTTGCATATTTAGCATCTGTTATATTTTCATAAAGTTTATAAGTTTGCATTCTATAAGGAAAATAGTATAAAGCATCTTTAATAGTTTGGATTCCCATATTTTTGAAGACACTTTGTTTACTCTTGCCGTAAACAAATTTGCTAATAGGAACGTCTAACATAGATAATAGTTTCGCATATTTTTTGGAGTTTGTCAAGTTCTAAGAGCAAATTGAATGAAAACTGCTATAATTTATGTATGAATAGGAGAAAAACGCGCCAGATAAAAGTTGGCAGTGTTAGTATAGGGTCTAATAGCCCTATTAGCATTCAGTCAATGTGCACTACAAAGACATCTGATATAGATGCTACTTTAGCACAAATTAGGCAGCTTACTATGGCAGGTTGTGAAATTGTGAGAGTGGCAGTGCCTGGAATTAAAGACGCTAATGCATTAGATAAAATAGTGGATGGGTCATCTATACCTGTAGTAGCAGATATTCATTTTCAGCCTTTATATGTATTTCGTGCTCTTGAAGCAGGATGCGCTGGAGTGAGAGTAAATCCTGGAAATATCAAAAAGTTTGATGACCAAGTTTTAGAAATATGTGCTGCCGCAAAAAGTAATGGCGCGAGCTTGAGAATAGGAGTCAACGCCGGCTCTCTTGATAAACGCCTTGAATCTCTTTATAAGGAGGAGCCAGCTCGCGCCCTAGTGGAATCTGCTATAAGAGAAGCAAAACTCTTTGAAGAGTGCGGTTTTTATGATTTTAAAATATCTGTAAAACATCATAATGTGCCAATAATGATCAAGGCTTATCAAATGCTTGCTAAAAAGGGCGATTGGCCGCTTCATTTAGGCGTGACAGAGGCAGGTCCTGCTTTTCAAGGAACTATCAAATCATCAGCAGCATTTGCTGTTTTACTAAATCAGGGAATAGGGGATACTTTGAGAGTGTCCTTGACTGCTGACCCTGTAGAAGAGGTAAAAGTGGGGCAAACTCTTTTGCAGAGTTTAGGTTTGCGGGAAAAAGAGTTAGAAATAGTGTCATGTCCTACATGCGGCAGATGTGAAATAGAAGTAATTGAATTAACTAAAAAAGTGGAAAAAGCTTTAGAAAA
>JAITBJ010000076.1 GCA_031283665.1 Candidatus Opitulatrix cubana | reverse complement strand
GGAGTTTTTTCTCCTATGCCTGAAATCAGAGAAGTAGATGATCTTGATATAAAAGGAAATAAATATCTGACCTTGCAAGGAAATTATATGCAAGGAGATTATACGCAGGGCGAATATGTAGATAGAAAAAATATAGCAAAATGGAAAAGTGAGAAACTTGAAATGGGTGTGAAATTGGAAAAGCCCAAACCTATTTTTGAAAAAATAGACTCTAAAGCAGTGGCAGAAGAATTAGATAAACTAAAATAGTGCTAGAATATATGTATGATAGATATTGTTGGCAGAGAGTATAAAGATTTTCCAGAACCAAAAGAATTGACTTCACATGGTGATGCTAGAATAATAGCATTTTGCAACCAAAAAGGCGGCGTTGGGAAAACTACTACATGCATAAATCTTGCAGCTGCTCTATCTGAATATGGTAGAAAAGTTTTGATAGTAGATTTTGATCCTCAAGGCGCTGCATCTGCTGGTTTAGGTATAAATCCGTACAATGTAGATAACACAATTTACACTTTGATGAATAATTCAAAATTAGATCCGCACGATTTTATACTCAAAACAAAAATAGATAATTTAGATATTATTCCTGCTAATATAGATCTTTCTGCTGCTGAAATGCAGTTAGTCAATGAAGTGGCTAGGGAGCAGATTTTGAAATTAGTTTTAGATCCTCTAAAAGCTGATTATGATGCTATTTTTATAGATTGCCAACCCTCGCTTGGTCTTTTAGCTATAAACGCTTTGGTGGCTGCGGACGGCGTTTTGATTCCTTTGTCAGCAGAGTATTTTGCAATGAGAGGGCTAGCACTTTTAGTTGACACTATCGAAAAAGTAAAGAGCAGATTGAATCCTGATTTAAAAATTGAGGGGATTGTGACTACTATGTTTGATAAAAGAACTCTCCACTCAAATGAGGTTATATCATCCCTATATGGCGGCTTTCATGATAGTTTGCTTCACACTGTTATCACCCGCTCGGTGAAACTTCCAGATTCCACAATTCAAGCTTTGCCTATTACACATTTTGAAAGAAATCATAAAGTGGCTCAGGCGTATTTTCAGTTAGCACGAGAAGTGATAACTCGAGGCACCGTTAAGTAGACACCGTAAGTAATTTATGGAAAGCACTTTTCAAATCTCTCAAGAGGCATATTCTGGACCTTATGATATTTTGCTTGATTTGATTCATAAAAACAAATTAGATATTTCCACTGTTTCACTTTATTTAATTGTGGATGAGTTTTTAGAATATGTTGAAAAAATTGAGGAAGAAAATCGTTTATCTGAGATGTCATCATTTGCTGAAACGGCTACAATTATGTTAAAAATTAAATTATCAGTGCTACTTCCGAAACCAGAATCTTTAATGACAGAGGAAGACTTTGAAACTTTAGAAGCACGAGATATTTTATTTGCAAAACTTCTTCAGTATAGTGCTTTTAAAACAGTGGCTAGCATTTTTGATAAGCAGCTAAACTCCAGTTTGCAAACTTACCCTAGAAGAGCTGATTTTCAAAATGAATTAAACATTTTGCCATCACTGAAATGGAATATCACAAAAGAAAAATTAGCGCTTGCATTTGCTAATGTTATAACAAATGCAGAGCCTGAGTCAGTTGATTTATCTCATTTGCATAACCCTAAATTGTCAGTAACTAATCAGAGAAAAACAATTTTGAAAATGTTAGAAAAAACTCCTAAAACATCTTTTTCTAAACTAATTAAAAATGAGTCTGACAATCTTGCAGTGTGCGTGATATTTTTAACACTGTTAATAATGTATAAAGATAAAGAAGTTGAATTGTTGCAAAATAATCATTTGCAAGATATAAATGTTTCAAAAATATAGGATTTTGTTATGAGTGCATTAGAGAAGAAAATAGAAGCAATACTGATTTCATCATCAGATCCAATTCGAGCAGAAACTGTTGCCAAAGTGCTAGACGAAAAAGATGATGCCGTGAAGCAAGCACTAGAAAAATTGCAAAAAAAGTATTCAACTGATTACGGGTTTATTTTGAAAGAGACTCCTTTAGGATTTAGATTTTATACATCTGCTGATGAAGAAGAATCTGTGAAGCAGTTTCTCACATCTATTCAAAAGCAGACTCCGCTTTCTATTAATTCTCTGGAAACATTAGCAATTGTGGCATATAAAGGACCGATTTCAAGAGCAGAAATAAACTCTATAAGAGGTGTGAAATCTGAAAGCACTTTAAGAACTTTGGAATTGAGAGGGCTAATTAACTCTCTTGATGGTGAGGGTGAAAACTCTGCTACACTTTTTCAAGTGACAGATAATTTTTTGGAGCTAATGGGTATATCATCTACTGATCAGCTAGCGCCGTTAGCACCTTATTTGCCAGAAAGCTTTTCAGATAATGATGCTGAAATTGTGTCGCGCAATAAAAAGGTAATTTAGTTTATGTCAAACATTATGAGGCTGCAAAAAGCATTGTCATATGCAGGAGTGGCATCTCGCAGAGCAGCAGAGCAAATGATTGATGAAGGCAGAATTGAAGTAAACGGTGAAGTGATTGTGGAGCAGGGAAAAAAAGTAGATATAGACTCTGATACTATAAAAGCAGATGATGTGAAAATCAACTTTGATAGGAATAAAATCACTTTAGCACTGAATAAGCCAAGAGGCGTGGAAAGCTCTATGTCGGTCAAAATAAAAAATGATTCTCTATCAGATTTGATTGATCAAAAATATAAAGGAGTTTTTCCAATAGGCAGATTAGATAAAGATACTAGCGGATTAATTCTTTTCACTAATGATGGTGAATTAGCATATAGATTAGCGCATCCAAAATACACTGTTGAAAAAATATATATAGGATTGGTGGATGGCGAAATTACAAAATCTATATTGGAAAAACTCCGTAAAGGTGTGGAGCTTGAAGACGGTTTATCACGATTTGATAATGTGAAAATTATTGGCACAAACGGTGAAAAAACTATTTTAGAAATTGCAATTCATAGTGGCAGGAACAGAATTATCAGAAGAACATTTGATGCTTTAGGTTTTGAGGTGAAAGAGCTTTCAAGAGTTCAATTTGGTCCAATAAAGCTCGGTGAAATGAAATTAGCTAAAACAAGAGTGCTAACAAATCCAGAGGTTTCCTCTTTAGAAAAGGCTGTGGGTTTATAAATGCAGACTTCTCACTTTGAAGCAAATTATCTTGAAACGTGGGAAAAATACGGGGATTATTTTCAAGAGAAAGAGGATTTTGAAAGAGGAGGCAAAGCACCAAACAGACCAAGATCAAAAAAGAGACCGATTCCAAAAGAGGTGAGAACTGCTTTTGTAAAAGAAGTGGCACGTGGAAGATTTTATTTAGAGACAAACGCAGGTGAGGAATGCATTGGAAAGACTGCACGAGAGATTGGTGCTAAAAAGCCTGTTGTTGGCGATATTGTAGAGTTTATTCCAAGTTCATTAGACCTTTTGCAAATAGTGAATATAAAAAAGAGAAAAAATGAATTAGCTCGTTTTGCGTATGATGGGTCTCAAGAGAAAAAAACTATATGTGCAAACTTTGATACTCTTTTTATTTTGGAATCATTAGATAATAAGAAGTTTTCAGTAAACTTTATTGAAAGAATTGCTGCTTCAGTCAAAGATGAAAATGCAAGAATTGTTATAGGCATTACAAAGTGCGATTTGGAAGATAAATATAATGTGAAAGATAATATATATAAGGCATTTTCCCAATCTCTAAAAAGCAAATCCTTAAAAAGTAAAGAGGCACAAAACTTCCAAATCGCAGAGTTTGGGCGTGGAAAACTAGCAGACAAGGTAATTAACATCGACTTTAAAGGTGTTTCAGTGTTTATGGGTCATTCTGGAGTAGGAAAGTCAACACTTTTAAACCAGCTTTTGCCGCAGGCTAACCAAAAAACAGCAGAAGTAAGCGAGAGTTCTAATCAAGGGCGGCATACCACCAGCGCGGCAAAAGCATTTAAATATGGTAATGGTTGGATAATAGACACACCCGGAATCAGGTCATTCGGTATATAATCTAGAAATTGCGTGATTTGTATTTTACTATAAAACCAACAAAATTATAGCCAAATAACAGATTATAACAAAAAAGTAACAAAAATGTTGTAAAATTGAAAAATCCATGCTAAACTGAAATTGTGGTTATAAAAATAGCCGCAAATTGAAAGAACGTAATTTAAATTTGAAAGGAAAAAATATGAAAAAAATTACAACAACATTAGCAGCAGTAGCATTTGCATT
>JAITBJ010000048.1 GCA_031283665.1 Candidatus Opitulatrix cubana | reverse complement strand
AATTCGCACGTCTGCTCCGTGTATGACTTTTTGATGTTTTAAACTTTGGTACTGCCATTTCTTTCTCCTTATAAAATAAGTCTTATATATCTAGTCTATCAGACAATGTGGTAAACTGGAAATAGATGTGAAACAGAAAGGATAAAAATAATTAAACTACAATTAGATAAGGAACATTTATGACCAGGAAGAATATTTACGAAATAATAACCACACAAAATCCTAACATTTCAGATCTCTGGATACAAATAGAATAAATCATTAATAAAAAGTTTTTAGTGGATGAGCCATTAAATTTTTTTCAAGATTCTGATTCCGAAATAAAAGAAACAACTATTTTAAATGTTATCAAGTATCTATTTTTTAAAAGAAACGATGAAGAACATTTACATTTACGAATTAAATACAATCAAGATTTTAATCTTTTTTTTGATAATTTAGTTATTTTTCAAAAATCGGTTACAAATAGAATATTTAATATGAGTGAAATAGTTTATTTATTTTTAGGATTTTTAAAAGTCAATAATTTAAAAAATAATTCTAGCGAGTTCGCTTCGTGTTTATACAATTTGTTTCAAATAATAACATACACTTTGTCACAATTAAACCACGAAATAATTAAAGTAAATAATCACTACATTGTGGTCGAATCAAATTCTAAAATGTCGCAAGCTGCCCAATTGATTTCTAATGACGATATAAATTTATCATTAAAACTATTTGAATATAATCATTTTTCTAATAGTCTTGAGGAAAAGAAAAATATTTTAAAATTTACAGCAAATAGCATAGAAGAATTAATTAAAAATCCTACTTTAAATAAACAACTTAGAACAGATTACAAAAGATTAGTTAATGATATTTTAGATATACGACACACTAAAATTAAAGTTCCCATAGAAGATTTAGAATATTGGTATGATAGCACCTACAATACTGTTTTGGCAATTATAATAGATTTAGAACAAAAGGAAATACACAAAAAAATTGTAAAACTATAAAAATAAAAATTTAAATGTTTAAAGTCGATAGCATATTAGTTCTCATATCTGCTCTTTAGTTTGCCATCTTGATCCATCTATACTGTCATAATGTTGTTTATTAGTTTTTTTTATTCTTTCTAAAAAGAATTTAGCAGCATTTAGAATATCGTCTGGGCTGCGTGAAAATTCATGTGATAAAATATTACAAACGCTAAGAAAGGACTCTAATCTTATTCTTTCATCATCTCCTACCTTATCTGGTTCTTCATTATATAATACTTTTATAATTTTATTTTTATTTGAAACATTACTATTTGGTTGAACGCTTTCGTCTTGAAGAATAAAACTTATATATTCCTCTAAAACAATCCTTAATAAATTTGGATAATGATATATTTCACAATCTGTAAACTGACTAGCATCCTTCTTTTCCGAAAATTCTAATAACTTTATAAAGTTATATTTATATGGTTTCGTCAAACATTTTTGGGTTTTTAATTGACTTTCACCATCAAAATTTTTGTATACTTCAAAAAATCTAAAATTGTTTTCGGCGCCTTTTTTACCAAACGTAAGATTACAAAAATTATCCCAAGAATGTGTAAAAATAAATAGCTGAAAATTTTCTTTTAGATTTAAAATTTTTCTAATCAAATCTAAAACATAAAAAGAATTGTGATTATCTAATGAAGAAATTGGGTCATCTATTATAATTAACTTAATTTCTTTTTTAAAATCTTTTTGTTTATTATCATTAAATAATTCAAAATAAAAGAACAACAGCATTAACATATTCTTCTCACCTTCGCTTATATCTTTAATAGCTAAATTTGTGTCATCCCTTGTCTTTATTACATAATCATTACCTTGTATTTTAAGCTTTAAATTGCTATTTAATCCATGTAGAACATCATTTAAAAAATCGCAAAAATCCTTAACCGATGATTTTTCATCTACAAGAGTTTTTATATTTTGTAGAACTGACTTTCTTTCTTTTTCTAGTTTTATTTGATCATTCTCAATATTATTATAATCATTAGTATTTTTTATAATAAAAGAATCATTAATAACTCCATATCCAATTGCACCTCTTATAATTTGATTAATATTAATAAATCGCTCCTTGTAAACATCAATCAACTTTTCTTTTCCTAGTTTTATCATCTCATATATTTCAACGATACAAGATACACTTTTAGAAAAATGAAGAATATCAAAATTTATTAACTTTTCCATTTTTTCTAATTTATCTTTTAGTATTTGCTGGACTCCTAATATTTCCTTACTGTAGTTTTCAAGATCTAAATAAAACTGTTCGTCTATATCTATAAAAGATTTAACTAAATCCTTTTTATTATATATTTCATAAACAGATTTACAAAAAGTCGACAAATTATTATAAAATTCTCTTATTGTTGCTTCATCTTTTGCCTTTTTATTTTCATTATATTTTTTTATCTTAAACCTTATCTTTTCAATATATAATTTGCCATCACAAAATTCACAATTCTTTGTATTCGTATGGAATTGAAGACCTTTATTTAACCATAAAAGTAAATCCTGTTCGGGTACATTTTCCAAGCTATAATCTATAAATTCACAAATATTTTTTATTTCTTCAGACTTTGATAAGTTAAATGACTCTAAAGTTCCTATGTCTAGACTTTCTATCTGATTCAATAACTTTTCATAATCAGTATCAGAACTTGCTTTTTTCAGTTCTACATCTGACAAACTTTCTTTTACAGAATTATAGTCTTTTTTATATAATTCAATTTTTTCTTTAAAACTTCCAGACTTTTGTTTAAGATTAATATTTCCCTTTTTTTCCATAAAAATCTCTTTTATTCTAGTGTTTATATCATTTTCAATTTTTTTGAGTTTCTCCTCCAATCCCTCTATTTGGTAATTAGTCTTATCAAGTCTCTTTTTATTTTCATTAATTTCATTCTCGATATCAACATTTTTCTTGCCAAAGCTCGCCTTTACTCCTCTAAGATTTTTATTCTCGCTTAACAATATTTTTCCAAGATAGTCCTTATTAAAATATCTAAAGTTATCATCTCTTACTACATTATTTCTACGGAACTCATCTACGATGCCATCAGCTAATGAAGATTTGCCACTACCATTATAACCAAAAATTATATTTCTTTGCTTAAAAATCAAATCCTCAGGATTAGTATACCCGTTCCAAGACTTTTTATTTAAATTTTGTACTTTTTCTATTATCATTTTATCCTTTCATTCTTTTAATCAATAAGTATAAATATTCATTCACTGAATTTTATTTCTCTACTTAAAGAGCAACCTAAAAAATTTTAGTTTCTCTATCTACCTTAATCCAACTGTTTAACTCAAACAGCTGAGTTATTATTTAAGGCTATTTAAGACTTATAATTATAGAGTTCCACATTTTTTAGAATTACTGCTTGATTATACTAATAAGTATATTATACCCCAATTCATCTTAAATTTTTGGATTTGGAGTATGTTTTAGATGTTTAATATATTCTAATTATTAACTATATTTTCTATTATCTTTTGCTGGGTGTTTTCAAAAACGAATTATAAACGAACATATTTTATTTCGCAGATATAACAGTTTCTATGTGATTTATTAATTCCAGACTAAAATCAAACTTTTCATAGAACCACTCATCTGTAAACAGCTTTCCATTCAACATATCTATAAAATATGTATAATCCGGTATATTTTCTAAGCCTCTAACATATAGATCCTTTTGGGTTATTGACATCAAAAATCGTACAGTTTTTGTCTTAAACATACTACTTATTAATTTCAACTCATAATCATTATCATTTTCTGGAATTATAAAAAAAACATCTCCGCTAGCAATTACTTTTTTATCAACAATTTTTGGTTCATTATTTATTATATTTGCCTTTCTCTCCGTAATAGCATGTCCTTTTTTATCAAGCATAACTTTTCTATTTTCAAATAATGCTTTAGGAGAGTTATTCAATATTGACTCCTCAATATAATACCAATTAAAACGACTTCCCTTGCCATAATCATTATTTGCCCATATTCTAACAGGTGATTCTAATTCTTTGGAGCTGCTCTTTAAATATAAAATGTGCTTCGTTTTACTATAACCGAATTCACTTCCACCAAGACTCCCCAAATTACCTAAAACTCTATCATTCATAGATCCTCCACCAAAAATACCTGGATTTAATTTGCCAAAAATTTCCTCTTCGAACAAATTTATAAAAAACTTTTCATGTGGATTAAAAATTCCTTTATAATTACCATTTTGTGAATACTTTATTTTTTCTTTATAGTTCTTTTTATAAGCTGTTATTGTAATTCCACCATCAATAAGAGTATTTGGAAACAAGATCTTCGCATCAGGAAAATAGTCAAAATAATATAGTCCAGAATCAATAATTTGATTTTTTATCTTTTCCATTTGTTTTTTCGGAATAATCCATCTTGCTGGATGCACCATAGAAACATATCTTCCCATTTTATTCGCACAAAAAACAAAATATTGCCAAATATCTGCATTTTTGGTGCCTCCCTTTTGCTCGTGATACGGCGGATTACCTACTACTACATCAAATCTCATATTTTCTCCCTTGTTAAACCTTTTCAAAACATCTTCTTTCACAGCCAAAATATCATTTTTCAATTTTTTTGTAATTTCAGGGAAGTACTGAATATTTGAATCCCAATTTTTATAACCGGCTAAAGTTCTTTGAGTTATTGTCTTAGCCATTGGGGTTTTTGCAATTACGTAAATTTGATTCTTGATTATTTCTGATACTTTTTCATTTTGAATATCAAAATTAGTTCCTCTTTTATTTCGTTGAATAAAGTGATATAATAAACTAGTTGTAACATATAAAGGATAAAGTCCTGTTTTCGAATTTATTTCCAAAAAGGTTTTATCATCTTTGTAAATTTCATCAGTATCAGCTTGTCGCACCCAATTTAAATCAGATACATCTTCTTTGCATTCACTGAAATCTTCATTAAAAAATGAAAGACCCCCTATTGTAGAAGACAATTGCATGTTTACTACACGCCACGGCGTCAAAACAGTTTCTTTGTCAGGATTTTTAAATGTTCCAATTAATAAAGCAATTTGTTTAGCTCTTTCAATATAAGGCAAATCGTCATACGACTTTGCACGGGCCCTTATTATCCTTCCTGCTTCAATAAAAACTTCTGAATCATAATACTTTGCTTGTTTTCTAAACATTTCTTTTGTTACACCTGTGGGCATAAACTCTTCCCATGAAGCATCATCTGCTTCTTTAACAAAAGTTTCTATATCAATGTCTTTAGACAGATCTACTTTCATGCCATAAATCATTAGCGGAATACGAATAGAAATTCCACGAAGAATTGATATAGCATTTTTTCTTTCCCTTCTCGCATTATTTTGTTTATCTATAGCTTCCTGCTCTTCAGGTGTGCGTTGACGGGTTGGTTTCTTTTTCGCTTTTTCAGCACGCTCATACTCTTCATCTGTCAATCCCTGATTGTTAATATCAACATCTTTATTTCTTTTTGAAACACCAGTTTTCCCAACAATCCCCTTAAGTTTTTTAAGCAGTTCTGCTGCATCTGGATCAATAGTTAATAATGCGTCAGAATAAAGACTATCATCATCAAATCCAGAGCGAACAGCTTTTTCCGCATAAACTGTTTTCAGTTGTGTTAGCATTTGTTGAACATTGAAAGGCTTCATCTTATTATCTCGCATGCCTAGAATTGGAAGGAAGTTTAGCAATTTGCTCATCTTTTCTTTTTGTTCTGGCGTATTTCTCTTCCCTACACCAGAGTTTAATGCCACTGATTCTGTCACCACAGTTAGTGCCCTATCAGGTGCAAAATCAAATATATAGCAGTTCTTTTTCTGACCTTGCACTTCATTAGAATATGGTGTTTGTGCACGAAAAGCAGCCTGAAGATAATTAGTAGGTGAATTGGTGTTATTCAAAAACATTACTGCCGTCCACTCTGGGATGTTTACTCCAGCCGTTAGCTTTCGAACAGTCAAAGTAATGGTTTTAGTCTCCCAAGGTTTATCAGTAATAGCACTACGGACACGATCCAAGTCGCCCTCACTTGCATCTTCACTATCATTATTGTCAACAATGTTAATAACCGTATATTCTTTACCAAAAATTGAATGCTTATCCATTAAAGACTTAAGCACTTTAGCTTCTGCAACCCCAGGAAGCAACCATAATGAATGGCGCAATTCATTTCGAAACTTATCAGTAGAATACGGAAAATTTGTGTCCGACTCTTTGGTAATTTCATCTAAAAACTTCTTTACATCATTTTCATGCACAAAAGATTTTTCGCCTCTCTCATTTGTATCAGATTGATTGTCTCTGAGCCTAAAGAACTCCCGAAAGTTAAATGCTTTGCTCGTATCTTCGTATTTAGTTTTATTCTTCATTTCAAAAGTAAACATATTCACTTTTGGTAAAGTTTCATAAGGATTTGGCACATCGGGTTTTTCAACATTCCAGCGAAGCTTCGCTTCTTGTTCCATTACATAATCCCATGTGAACACTTGGTTTTCTTCATAATTTTCAATCAAATTAAAAGGTGTACCAGATAGCTCCAATATTTTTGTACCGAAGTTTTTTACTGCATTTTCCACATTTTGAGCTAGCTCAGTTTGAGTGCCTTCATGAGCCTCATCAAACACAATAAGATCCCAATCAGTAGAAAAAACAAATTCATTTTTTTCACCATACTTTCCTCCCACCTGACTAGAACCTCGCAAATCTTGCATACTAGCAAAATAAACAAATTTTTTAGAAGATTTTAGCAAACTTTCAATACTTTCACCTTTTTGTGATCCATATCGATAACCCTTTTCGTCCATTTTAAGTTTATTGAAGTCATCAAACCAAGAATCTGAAACAACTGGACGGTGAGTTAAAACCAATACACGCTGATAATCGCTTTCTCTGATTAGCTGATAAGCAGCCAAAGTTTTTCCAAAGCGCATTTTTGCGTTCCAGAGCATACGGTTCTTTGTTTCGAATACTTTTATAGTTTTCCAAACAGCTTCGTTTTGCTCATTACGCAGCACAATTTCGTCCATGTCGATTTTAGGCCCATCGATCACCTCGCGGTTTTCTTTGACCGCCTCTATGGCTTTTTTAGCATCTTCAAGGTTAACTTTCCACCATTCATTGCCGTCAAGCTTTTCACTCCGCTTATATCCCGACCGCTTAAGTACATTAAACACATCATAATCTCGAAACCAAGATTTATCCACAGATTTATATGCAAGTTCAGCCCAATCAATTTTATAAGGCACTCCTGCAGTCTTCATATAATCATTAATTCTATTTCGCTTAGCTTGATTCCTAAGATATTCGCTATTTGGTTGGAAATCCAATGAATTTTTACTGGGGTCAGCAGTAGCGTCTCCAATTTTCTCATATCCAGAATAAACTCCCCAATTTCCTGAGGAATTATCAGCAGTCTGAATATATATCAGTTTTCTCTCACTTGGTTTATATAAATCTTTTGCAATAGGCTCAGTGAATTCACTTTCTATGGTCTGCTTGCACTCAATGGCAATTTGTTTCAGGTATAGCCATATATTTTTTAGCCAAATAAGACTCTTCGTTTTCTCATCCGTAACTTCATCTTCGGTCGCATAAGTGTCCATTGACTTTAATGCTGTATTATCATTTAATAGATCAATTATAAATTTCTCAGCCTGCTTAATCGTGTTTTGGTAATTATCCTTCACATAAAGCCCTTCAATAAATTGTGCGCGCCGATAATATTCTTGAAAACGTTTATTCACTTCCCAGTCATCTGGTTCAAGTTTCAAGAATTCAAAATTTGTAGTATCAGTTCTATTTATTGTATTAGTACTCATTCGAATTTCACTCATCTTACTTTAATTATACCTCAAAAAGAGAATCCTGGTAGCTATCAGTCGCTATTTGCGCAAACTTTGTCGGCTCATTAGTTTCCCAATCCATTAACATAGCTTCTTTTTCTGTATTTGGGATGCAATATGTCAAACCGTCCATCTGCCATATATTCCAAGAAATAATCTCTGCAATTTCTCGCAGAACTTCTACATCGGGTTTGTTTCTAAATTTATGTTCATAATAATCTGAAAAAGTATATAACAGATTTTCACGAGCTAACAGCAAATTGTCACCCTGCCATTCAAATCCATAACAACTTTGATAAGCAATTTTTGTCCATTTTATCCAATCTTCTTTCGTTTTGCATTCAGTAAAAATAATCTTAAGTTTCATATCTAAAAAGCCTATCCGCTTTAATAGTGTTACTGTATCGCTGGTTGTGGCGTCATATCTATTAACAATATATGGTGCTTCACCGCACGCTATTTCTAACCATGTCATTTTTATATAGTCGCTCCAGGTTTTGCCATCCTTAGTTGGGAAGCTTTTTGACTTCTTGCCAAACCAAGCATCATCTATATAATCATTTTGCAATTTGCAAACCCAACTTGGAGTAAAAACCTCCGCCTTTTGCTTCACTCTATTTTTTTGTTCTGACTTAGACTTTTTCACTCTTGGCCGAATTACTTCACCATGTCTACCAGTAATGAGTTCCTTCAAAATCTGTTTATCAGGTGCATATTCTTTTCCATAATGCAAATAATTGTCTGTTCCCCATAGAATATTTTTGCCTGTTGTCCTGTCTTTTAGCAATGTCTCAAAAACTACACTATCTAACTGCAGCAGCCTATTTTCTTTTACATCTATTCTCTCATCATTGCCTTTTTGAGGAGAAACTGCCGCTGCTTGCATACTATTAGTATAGCAACTGTAATCCTATATATTTCACGATTCAGTCTGAATTGATCTCATTATTATTGGCTACTAAAGTTAAACCTTCTATAAGTACTTTCTTTGAGTGCTTAAGATAAGCGTTATAATATGTTTTATTTCCTTTTCTGTTTTCCTCTATTGTAGAAATAAAAGCTATATTTCCAAAATATTCCTTTCCAGATTCAAGAGAATACATATTATAAAAATGGCTATACACATTCTGAGAAGCAAAAAATAAGCCACATATATACTTACCTGCCTCTTTATCAAAAAACATAAGAAATGGAAACTTACCCTCTCTTCTGCTCAAAACAAGCTTTATTGTCACAGCTCCATAAAAACAATTTCCTTCATTATAGATTTTTTCCATTGTCATATAATTTAATTTCCGTTTTATATAACTACTTTTACTTTCTCCATACTTATTCTCTATTTCTGAGGCATTATTTTCTATCGTAGTAACATTCTGGGGGCTATCAAGTTTACCGCTTATTTTCTCTCTAGCAAACAAAATCGATTTTAAAAAATTTTCTCCAGTTGCAATATCAAATTCTTTACAAGAATTAGCTTTATTATTCAATCTTTTTCTTTTTGATTGACCGTCTAAAGACCGGTATTCGCAATCTTCATAATGTTGTTGGCTACCTCTACGCAAAAACGGGTTAGCACTAAATCTAAACAATACATATTCAAGCTTTACGCCACAATCTGGACATCCTATATTGTCTAATATATATTCTTTACCTTTTTTACTGTCCCCGATTGTTTCAATCAAATAATTAACACTACAGATTTCACCAGTTCGTAAATCTTTATAATGTGTAAACTTCCTCCTACTATGTTTCTGTGTAGATTTTTTCAATCTATGCCTATAATTTTCCATTAGTTTTCACTGCATATAATTCTTTTAATAATCTATTCATTTTCGTTTTTCCTCGCTTTCGTATTCTTTTAATATTTTTTCAAATGATATCAATTTATCACTTGGCTTAATTCCTTTTTCTTTTAAGTCTTCATTTACTTCTTTTTTTATTTTCCTTTCATATTCTAAAACCTCTTTTGTCAATTGTTCTCTTTCGGATTCATCAAAAGGCACTTTACCAAAAGTTAATAAAGCTCTTTCTTTTTCAACCTCTTTAATTAAATCAGAATATTGATGTTCTAATTTTTTTCTATATAAATTTGCATCTATATAATCTTTTTGCAACTTTCTTTTTAATGCATCAGAATAATCCCCATAATATAACATCTGCTCGTATCTTTTTTTTGCCTCATCTATTATTCCTTGAGCATTATGCATCTCTTTTGTCAACTCATATATTTCCTCATGTCTATAAGTTTCTTTTTTTCTTACATAATTTTTATATAATTGTTCATTATAGTCTTTTATAATAGCCATATATAAAGCTTCTCGTGATTCACGAGCTTTATATAAACTCATTAGTTTTAATTCTCTATTAAATATAACACTAAATATTTGTAGAAAAATCATATAGAAAAAAAAGACTAACATGATAACAAGAAGCCATATATTACCTTTCATTTTTTCATTACTATAAAATGTAAATATATAAACAAAAAAAAGAAATATACAAGTCGCCTCAGAAATCATAAACCATCCAACTTTTCCATTTCTTGAGTCTCTTAAAATACTTTCTAAAACTCTCGCACTAAAACTATCTTTATGTATATTTTCTAATCTTCTTCTAGCCGTTTCTAATTTCATCCCACACTCACCTCACTTTCTTTTATTCTATCATAGTTCCATAATCCAATTTGGTCGATTTCTACCAAATTAAAATCTCTTACATGCTATAATAATTTTATGAACGATTTTATAGCTGACGATGATTATGATTTCGATGAAGACGACCTGGATGATGAAGATTTCGACAATGATGATGAAGATGATGAATTCAATACCACAGATGATTACGGTCAAAAATTCGAAGATGGCTGGAAAAGAACAGATGGAATAAATAGCGGTTACGACTATTACGACGAGTTTTTTAAATTTTAATCATTTGACGCCTAGCACACTTTCTAAAATTTCCCGGATATTTATAACAGTACTGTATACTTAAGACAATGAACTACCTTTTGCAGAAGCCTAGGATAAATTGGAAACTGAAAGCAGGAATCTGTTTTGCAGTGGTGATTATTTTAGGGGTGGGTTTATATTTAGATTCCGAAGCGAAGAGTTTCGCCTCCGCACAAAGCAAATATGAAGCAGCATATTCCAATTACGACAATGAATACGTCTTACTGAAGATGGGCATTATGGAAAGCAATGCCGCACTGCTACTTCGCACCGATCAGGTGAAAAATAAAGACACTCTGAAGTCGCTTAAAATCACAAATGATGCAGCAAGGCCTTACGCTGATAAAATCGTGAAACTGAAGAACGCCAGCAAACAGGAATACCTTGACCAAACGAAAAAGCTAAGTACATTGAGAGATGAGCTTGTGTTATATGTATGTATTTTATCTCGCGAAACGAAGGCAGTTTACGCGTCTCGTATATATGAGAAAAAGAACGGATCAGGCACTTATAAACCTTATTGGGATGGTCGCAATGATTTCGCAGGCGAAGACAATGAAGGTTATGATGACGATGAAGACGGCTTCAATGAAGATGATTTAGATGATAACCTTAATAACGATTGGGATGCCTACGAAGATAAGGCCGATGCGAATCGGTGATTCTACCACAATTAAACACACTATCCTACTATAACAATTACATGAACGATTTTATAGATGATGATGATCTAAATGACGATGACGAGAATTGGTAATTTCGTTTTTTGCATTACCTGATTTATCCGCTTTTATATTGGTTTTTTAGTTTTATGTTTAAAAACAAATCTAAATACTTTTCTGACTTTTTGATAAAACTTACTTTTTTGCTTATATAACTTCTTTCCATCAAAAGTCCACTCTTTAGAATTAAAATCTTGAAATTTATATTTTGAGACTATACAATTATTTTCAGTTTGAGACACGGGTACCCAAATCATATCAGGATTAGTTTTTAATCTTGCTTTAATTGAAACTAACGAATAAGGATTTCCCCTTCCAAATTTATGTTTGCTTCTAAAATCCATATTTATAAAAAATACACCAGGAGGTATAACCTTATAAATAGGTGATAAAATAGTAGTTGTCTTTTTACTAGCTTTATCAAACAACAAATATTCAAATTTAAGCTCTCTTATTGGTTGGTCGGAATTGTTTTCTATTATAACGCCATGCGCGTGACTAACACTATATAATTTAGTTTCTTTAGAACCAACTTTTACAAAATCCTTTTGCTCCACAATTAAAGAACTCCAATCTTTATCATAAAATTTAGCTGAATATATAGTAATTTTATGTGCCTGCTCTTCCTGATATTTTGAATGCATATAAGTAATAAATGCCATAATTGCAACAACGGAAGCAGAAACAAATGTAATCGATTTCAATATATTTTCAAAAGTAATTATTTCATAAAAAACACTTAGCATATATTCAGGCTATCACAAATATAACAAAAATGTTATAAAGTGTGAATCAATTAGGGGGGGGTAGAACGGTGGTAGCATAGTGATAGATAGTAAAATGCTATTAGTAAAATTAAACTAAAGGAGCTAAAATGGCAAAAACAAACAACAATGATGCAAAACCAAAAAAAAGTATATTAAAAAGATGGTGGTTTTGGCTCATAATTATAATAATATTTGGTTCTGGCATCGGAGCTATTGGTAATTCTAATCAAGACGTAAATAAACCAGAAGATAATCCTACAAATGCTGTTTCCAGTGTTCCGCCCCAAGATAGTTCATTACCTATATTAGATCCAAAGAAATATGAAAGAAAAGAAGGATTACTAGTATATAATGAACTGAAAAAGAAGGGTTACACAGTCGATGCTGAATTCAAAAAAGAGATTTTAACAAAAATGAATGGTCCTGCTTCCGATTTATTTGAAAAAACAGATGAAAATAAAAAATCTGATAGAGAATCTGTTGATAATTTTGTTGTGGGCAATCTTATACAGGATGCTGATTTTATCAAATTAATAATCGTTATGGCCAATGCCAAAGACTAAAACGCGTTTATATACAGTTTAAACTCAATTTTTAGTGTAAACTGTATTTTTATATCATGTAAACCTCACAATCAAAAGGAGCATTATATGAACGATGTAGATAAACGACTAATTATTAGTTCTTTACCTGTAATTATAGCAATTCTATGTGAAACAGCAGTTAGCATTTTTGGTATTTTAAGAACTGATAACTTACATATTATGACTTCTAATTATATATTATCTATTATATTTTTGATACTTTTTGTGATGCTATTTGTGATAATTTGGTTTATACCAAAAATGACATATATAAAAGAGAATAATAGACTAACACGGGATATGAAAACTGTTTTAATTTTTGCTTTTGCAATACTACTGTTTAATGCAATTGTGCTTAAATACTGTAGTGGGCGGAGTTGGCTATTGTGGAGAGCATAAACTAACTTATTATAATTTAGATATGTCTGCTTTCGGGTGCAATTATGTAGATAAAAATGGCTTCAAAAGAAGGTGCACTGATAAAAAGATAATGCTTGCATGCGCTGAAAAATACAAAGGTCAAGAATTGGTCTCAGGAGCTGTCTGTGTTGATACAGGAGGTTTTGCACAAACTAATCCTGAACAAATAGATATTGCTATGGGTATATAAGACCGTATCCAAATTTGAATAACGGATTGTCTGTATCAAATTGCATATCTGCACGAGATTCTTCTACCGCTTTTTGACTTCTTGGCAAATCAAACGGTATCTTTCCTAAAGGCTTCACATCACCAAAATACACATCTAGTAACGCTTTATCACTAGTTCCATAAGTCAAAGTCCAAGCACTTGGATAGTCAATTACATTTGTCAAAACAGCAGGGCGCTCTGTATACATATCAACTACTGTAGGCACTTTTGAGCTTATATCTTTAATATGAGCAATTTCTTCAGAGCTAAACTCTAAACTTCCTGCATGGAAAAAAGCATCAAAACCCTCTCTGTTATGATCATAGGGTCCAACAACGCGAAGAATAGCCACATCTGCTTTTTCTGGAACATCAACTACTTTTGCAAATTCGGAAGATCTCACAGCTTCTTCATTCATACCCTCTAAATAAACATTTATTCCTTTTTTCAACGGCAAAAACTCTTCATTTTTCAAAACAGTAACACTTTCAGACTGTGCCTTATAAGATGCTGCCTCGATTTCAGCTGTCTTCACTAAACTATTTGCCTGATCGATATCTACAAATCTTTTTTCATCAAACAGTCCTAGCAAAAACTTTTCCATAAGTAAACGGTAAACCGAAATATCCACTCTTTTTTCATCCAGCTTTCCATCTTTTACCAATTTGATAATCAAATCAGGTCTGCTCTCTCCTCCAAACTGATCAGCACCGGCATCAAGTATTTTCAAAACTCTTTCTTCCTCTGTGAGATTTTCTGCACCCCACGCACGAGCTGGAAACGGTTTACCAAAAACTTCTGCATCTGTCACCAAGCCCCAATCTGTGCAAATAATGCCTGTGAACCCGAGCTCCTTTCTTAATAAATCAGTTAAAACTCCTTTATTAAAACCAAAACCAACCTCCTCCATATGCGTACCAATTGGACGACCATAATAGGGCATCATCTGACGAACACCAGCCTTTATTACAGCTTTAAACGGTTCAAGATGATAATTCCAATTTTCACCTGGATATATTTGATCTTTCCCGTATGCAAAATGAGAATCTTCACCATCATTTCCTTGTGCTCCCCCACCAGGAAAATGTTTAGCCATAGCGCTAACACTTTCATAGCCAAAATCATTTGTTTGCAAACCTTGAATATACGCTACTCCTAATTTACTAGTAAGATTAGCATCTTCACCATATGTGCCGTTAATTCTAGGCCAGCGATATTCTGTAGACAAGTCAATTTGCGGATGAAGTGCCACACGAATGCCAACAGCATTATATTCTTGTCGTATCATATTTCCAAATTGCTTGATCCTCTCAGGATCTCTCAAAGCAGCAAAACCCAATGGTTCAGGCCACTGCGAAAAAGGACCAGAAAGCATTGCAGCTAACGGGTTATCGCTAACACCATTACGAGGATCTGTAGAAACTGATAAAGGGATACCCTGTCCTACGCTAGCAGCTATTTCTTGAGCATCATTATACACTTTTGCCATATCTTTTGCAGTATCTAATGAACCTATCAAATTAAAATGATTCATTTTTAAATTTTCAATTTGCTCTTTCACCGGTGGCAAATTAAATTGTGAAAACGGTTTATCAACGGGTCCGCATCCAAACATATTTTGAAATAGCATTCCAGCTTTTTCTTCTAAACTCATACGAGGCAAAAGATCTTCCACTCTTTTTTCTGCTGACAGCGTTTTATCTTCGAAGTCTTTCATTGAATTTTATTCCTTTCAAATAAACAACTATTTTACAGTCTTAATTTTATAGACTATTGCTCCTCCAAGAACGCAAATTATTGCACCAATTATAAACCATACAGTATATCCGTTATCTCCAACTGCAAGAATAAGCGGACCTGCAACAGCTGGAGCAATAGACTGTGGAAGAGCATTAGCGATATTCAAAACGCCCAAATCTTTTGCAGTATTTTCTTTAGAGGGTAAAACATCTGCACAAAGTGCTTGATCTGTAGCAAAAAAATTGCCCATACCAAGACCAAGTAATGTGGCACCTATAAAAATTAATAAAATACCTGTGCTTTTGTCAATTAGTGGTGATACAGCATAAAACAAAATACCAACAGCTGTTGTAATACCAGCAATGCAAACAAATAGACGACGCTTACCAAATTTATCTGATAATTTTCCGCCCACTATTGACATTATTACCATAGCAATGATTGAGATAAAATTAATATACATATGATATTGCGTTTGCTGCTCTACGCTCATACCAAACTTTGTGGCCAACAAAAGCAAACTATATGTTCCCACTGTACAATAGCCAAACATCACTAAAAACTTTGAGAGCCAAGCCCATCCCAAATCGTGATATTTTTCTTTGAACGGATTAAAAACAAATAATGTAAAAAACTCTTTTATATCTAATGGTGGAACTTCGCCGACAAGTTTACGGTCACGAAATGTAAATACGAATAGTAATCCAAAAATTAAACTAACGAAACCAGGAATAGCAAATCTCAATAAATCAGAATGAAGCACATTTAGAGAAATGGCTCCTAAAAGAATTGCAATTGGAGAAACCATACCTGCAAGTCCTGAAATTATACCGCGTCTATGCTTTGGAACTTGATCTGGCAAAGTAGCTGTTATAGCAGCTTGCACAAAATTATTAAAAGTCTGTGCTGCACACCAGCCGACAAGTATCAGCGGCAAATCTTCTGCAGAGCCAACCAAAAATAAAGATAATGCTGCACCTATTAAACCAACAAAAATCCAAGGTCTGCGCATACCAAATCTAGATCTAGTCCTGTCAGATAATCTGCCTACTAAAGGCTGTGACAATAATGCAAACAAAGCACCTACGCCTGTAACTAAAGCAAGCTGAGCTGTTGCTGCAGATAAATCGCCATTATTAATATGTTGAAGTTTTACTGCTAAACCTCCAAGCGTACCCGTTAATATAGCAAACATAAATCCGAAGTTAGCTAACGGATAAGTAACTGCATATCCTTTTGGTTCTTTTTGATTTTTTGTATCTGGTGCTGTTTTTATATCATTCATAATCTCATTATACCATATAACTCTAAAACTATTTTCAATTCACAATGATTGTAATCTTAATACTATTTTGTATCATGATAAACTGTAAATAGATGCGCCTGTGGCTCAATGGATAGAGCGTCTGACTACGGATCAGGAGGTTGCAGGTTCGACTCCTGTCAGGCGCGCGTGCTAGATGAAATTGGAATGCTATACATCATTGAAGAAGAAGGATTTATTTCAGAAATTCTTTTTGAAAACAGTAATAAATCCCATAAAAAGCAAGCCTCTACCCCACTAATTAAAAAAGCAAATAAACAATTAAAAGAGTATTTCAACGGCAAACGAAAAAAATTTAGTTTACCGCTCAAAATAGAAGGAACTGATTTTCAAAAATCTGTTTGGGAGCAAATGGAAAAAATCCCCTATGGAAAAACTGCTAGCTATAAAGATTTAGCCATTGCTATTGGCAAACCTAATGCAGCACGAGCTGTAGGTATGGCATGCAATCGCAACAAAATCCCTATCGTTATTCCGTGCCATCGCATTATAGGACAAAACAAAAAGCTAGTTGGCTATGCTGGAGGACTAAATATAAAAACTGCTTTACTAGAATTAGAAAAACATCATTATAAATAGACTGTTATAGTTATACACAAACGGCTCTGTTCCAAAACAAAAAATTAATCTATAAATCCAATATCCTACTAAAATAGTTGCAAATATATAAAAAACTATTCTACACGCTTTTTTATTATCTTTTATATAAAAAATTATCATTGCAGCACCAAAAAGTGGCAAAAAAGGAATTACTGCAGAATAGTAAAAAGCTTTAGAAATATCAAACTGAAACAAAGACAGTAATGATCTTGTAGCAAAGCAACCTGGACACGGAACTCCTGTTATATAATAGAACGGACAATACCATCCAAATGTTAAAATCGCTACTAAAAAACAAATAACAACTAAAAAATCTTTATGAGTGTGATGCCTCAAATGCGCTTGAAAAGTATGCAACTTATTCAGAATATAAATCTACCATTTCATTTAATCTACGCTGCATAAGTGCTAATGACACTATACCAAAACCAAACAATCCTAATAGCAAATATGCAACACTCTCATCTCTTGATTGCAAATTATTATCTATTTCAATTTTTTGAAGATCTGCACCTGTTATATAAAGCCAATAAAGAGTGTAAATGTGGCAAGTAATAATACCAAGTACCACAACTCCTGCACCAGATCTCTCGTTAGTACCTTTCAAAGCTTGAATCTCATTATTTATCATAGCTATCCAAACTAAATAACATATACCACATGTTAAAATTGAAAGAACAACCCATAAAGCTATCGACCTGTTTGATATAGTATATTTCATAATAGCAGTCTAGCATAAACTATCACAAAAATGCAAACCCATTTAAATTAGCCAATAATTTATCTACACAATAGTAATTTAACTACACAATAGTGAGTATTATAACAGTATTGACTGCGATTTGTTTACCGGCAGAAATGCTTTGCTTTTGAATAAGCCCTAAAACAGCACTGCCTGAATCCGACCACTTCAAATTTGCAGCACTCAATTTGTTATGGGCATCTTTTACTGATAGTCCAACAACATTTGGCACTGTAGTTATAGGCGGACCTGCTGACACAATTAAAGTAATAGTTTCACCCTCAAACCCTTTAGCAGCACCAGCTGGATTTTGCGATATAACCAAATCCGTTTCTACAGTATCTGAAAATTGAGTTTTTATTTTTACCGTAACGCCCATCGCTTGCAGGGCCGCCTTAGCTGTTGCCACATTTTGACCTATAACATCAGGATATGTTATAGGCTTTGGACCTTTTGAATTTGTTAAAACTATTTTTGCATCCCACCTAAGCCGCGTACCATCTTTTACAGATGATTTTATCAAAAAATCTTTTTTCACTTTCACAGAATAATCATTTTCAACAACTATATTCGTAAATCCTAAACTAGTTAACTCACTTACTAAATCAGATGTTTTTTTATCTTTTACTGTTTGCGGAAAATCAATATATTTTATACCTTTTGACACTGTTAAAATAGCAGTCTCATCTCTGAATCTAATACTAGTATTTTCGTCAGGTTTCACTTGCATAATCTTTCCAACTTCAATTTTGTCAGAATAATCCTCTGCTCTATCTACTTTTATTCCAAGCGCTTGCAACTCTAAACTGGCTTCATCATAGGTTTTTCCAATAAGATCACCTGGAATAGTTTTATATGCACCAGGGCCTAAATAATTCCACACAAAAAAAGAGCCAACCGCTAATGCTAATGCCAGAATACAAGCTAATACAATATAAAACTTTTTTTGTTTTTTGCTGGCTCTTTTTTTGTCCTTACTCTTTTTAGTTCCTTTTGTTTTCATGTCCCCTAATGACATCATAATTGTTTTTGTAGGATCTAAATCTAGAACTTGTGTAGAGTCCATCTCAGGAATGCTGTTCATAGCATCTACCGCTTTATCAAGAAGCTCCAAAGCTGTATGAGCATCCGGAGGCCTATTCTCGCAATCCTTAATAGTAAATACTTCCACAAGCCCGCTAACAGGTGCAGGAATTGAAGAGTCTAAATCTAACAATCTTGGAACAGACTTTTTCACGTGATCTAAAGCTATTTGCAAAGGTGTGCTCTCTTGATACGGCGTTTTGCCAATTAGCATTTCAAAAAGCATAATTCCTACAGAATAAATATCAGATGCTAGCACACTTTGACCCGCCTCCACTAATTCAGGAGACATATATGCTACAGTGCCAAGAGCAGTGTTAGTGGCTGTAGAATGTGAATCACTCATAACTCTAGCAAGTCCAAAATCAGTTAACTTGACTACCCCATTATCTTGAATAATCACATTTTCAGGCTTTATATCTCGGTGAACCATATTCTTTTTATGTGCCGCTTGCAAACCTTCTAAAACGCTTTTTACAATTGCAAAAGATGTTTTCACATCTAATTTACCTTTTTCATTTAGCAGATTTCTAAGCGTCCTGCCCTTTACAAGCTCCATAACTAAATAAATATCATCGCCATCAGACCCTTGATCATAAACGCCCACTATATTTGGATGTATAAGAGAAGCAGCAGCTTTAGCCTCTTTTATAAAACGCTGCTCAAAGTTTTTTCCGCTTTCATCTGTTAGCAGATGCTTATGTAGTATTTTTACCGCTACATCTCGCTCTAACTTTTGATCATGAGCTCTATAGACAGCAGCCATACCGCCTGTAGCGATTTTTTCAATTATTTTATAACGATTGTCTAAAACTTTTTGAAAGACTTCTGCGTTTGAAGACATTGTCTATAATATATCTACTAAATCTTGTGAGTTTGAGGGATGGGAAAGCTTTGCAACACTTTTGCTTTCTATCTGACGAATTCTTTCTTTAGAGAGTCCAAAAATTCTTCCAATTTCATCCAATGATCTAATATGCCCATCTTGCAAACCATATCGCATAGCTAACACTGCTGCCTCTTTTTCGTCTAATTTAATTAAAAGATTAGAAACTATTCTTTGCTTCTGTTTAAAAGAAACCACATCTTCTTGCGCTATTGCCTCAATATCTTCAATAATATCTCCTATTTCATTATCGCCCTCATCTCCTAAAGGCGTATGAAGTGAAATAGGCTCTCTTCCATATTTTTGAATCTCTGTCACTCTTGATGGCGTAATGCCCATTACTTTTGCTAATTCTTTTACAGTTGGCTCTCTTGAAAGAGTTTGAGTCAGTTCACGAGTATGCTTTGATAATTTATTAATAATTTCCACCATATGAACTGGTATTCTAATAGTTCTTGACTGATCAGCCATAGACCGAGTAATTGCCTGACGAATCCACCATGTAGCATAAGTAGAAAACTTGAAACCTTTTTCATAATCAAACTTTTCCACAGCACGAATCAATCCAAGATTGCCCTCTTGAATCAAATCCAGAAAAAGCATACCTCTACCTGTATAGCGCTTTGCAAGTGAAACCACTAATCGCAAATTAGCCTCAAGCAAATGATTTTTTGCTCTCACACCATCTTTAATTAACCATCGCATATTTCTCATCTTTGCAGGGGAATACTTTTTCTTTTCTTCCTCTATAAGATGTTTTGCATATAAACCAGCTTCAATTCTCTTTGACAGGTCAATCTCTTCTTCAGCAGTCAAAAGAGAAACACGACCAATCTGCTTCAGATAATCTCTAACAGGGTCAGAGCGCGTGCCTGTAGCTAAAACTTTATTACGCGCCTCTTCGGCATCAGATTTTTGCTGTGCCGCTTCATCAAAATCAGGCAAAAGTGTATCATCTTCTATATCTATAGATTCTTCCTCTTGTGAATCAGGAATTTCGTCTATATCAGTAGCAATTTCCTTTTTTACATTTTTTAAAATAATATCATCAGCATCTGCATCATCAAGAGGTGTAAATATGTTTTTTTCTAAATCTTCTTCAATGAGTTTAGAAATATCATCAGATTCTATATTCTCTAAATCTTCTGCTTCAAAATCGTCAGCACTTGCCATATATATAATTCTATCATAGCATTTTTGAAAAAATAACTAATCACAGAAAAATAACAATCCTGTTATACTTATTAAAAAAATAAAAAAACTATATATTTATAACTGGTGTTTTTCCAGCTTTAGCATCACCTAAATGCTCTTTTACTTTCACATCTTTTTCTAAATCTAAAAGTATTATAGGCGTTATAGTATCAAAACCTTTTTCACGCAAAAAATCTAAATTAACTTCTAAAACAGTTTGACCTTTTTTCACCTTATCTCCCTGCTTTACAAACGGCTTAAATCCCTCGCCTGCTAATTTCACAGTATCAATGCCTATATGAACCAATATATTAATGCCTTTATCGGTGGTCAAAGTAAAAGCATGATAAGAGTCTAAAAATGAAGTGATTACCCCATCGGCTGGAGCCACTATTTTTCGGTCATTTAGCTTCACAGCCACACCCTCACCCATTATCTTTTCTGAAAAGGTTTTATCTGGCACATTTTGCAAATCTACTACTTCACCATCTGCTACAGAATATATAGTCTCACTAGTTTTCACACCTTTAATATCTTTTGGAATCCCGAAAAACGCTGTTAGAAGCATACCACCTAAATATGCTGATAAAAGCCCTGCAATATATCCAAGCCATCTTCCGTCAGCAATAAGCGGAATTAGAGCCACACCTGATGGACCAATTGCTGTAGACCCTATCATACCTGGCATACCGCCTATCACAGCACCCCCTATACCTCCTCCTAAGCACGCTGTGATAAAAGGTCTTCCAAGTGGCAAGGTCACACCATAAATAAGAGGCTCTCCAATTCCCAAAATGCCAACAGGCAAAGCTCCTTTAATCAGATTCATAAGTTCTTTATTCTTTTTGCATCTAATAATCAAACCAAATGCAGCGCCCACTTGTCCTGCACCAGCCATTGCAAGAACAGGAAGAAGAGGTGTGAAACCTAAAGAGCTTATCATTTCTAAATGAATAGGAGTCAAAATTTGATGAAGTCCAAGCATCACCATAGGCAAAAAAGTAGCACCAAGCACAAAACCAGAAAACGCACCGCCAACATTGAGTACCCAATTAATAACAAAAACTAGCCAATAAGAAACTGTGCCAGCAAGGGGCATAATAAGTAAGATTTGCACGCCTGTCATAACTAATAAAACTATTGTAGGAGTGATAATTATATCAACTGCATCAGGCACCCATTTTCTGCAAAACTTCTCTAAAAGGCTAGATAGCCAAACAGCAACAAGCACAGCGATAATCCCACCATACCCAGCTTGCAAAGGCTTACCATCAAATATATTTGTGATCGCATTGTCGCCTGATAATCCCGTCAAAAGTGTTAAAGAGCCTACAATTCCACCTATCACAGGTGTGCCGCCAAACTCTTTTGCAGCATTTATTCCACAAAAAATAACTAAATATGCAAAAAATGACTTTTGTACAAGAGAAGTAAGCATCACAATAGTCATCCATGGCTCGCCAGATATCTGATGCCCTGTAATCATATTAGACAGTACAGAACCTATACCAGCTATTAAACCAGCACCAACCATTCCTGGTATCAGGGGTATAAACACAGCTGAAATAATTTTCAAAGCTGCTTTTGCTTTACTTTGCTTCTGTTTAGACTTTATATCTGCTTTTGTTTTAGCAGCAAGGCTTTTCACATCAAGTTCATCAGGGTTATTTAGACCACTCTGCTTGATTTCCTCTCCTGTTTTCACGCCAGCTTTTTTAGCCATTGCTTCTGCTATTTTGACCGATTTGCCTGGTCCCACAATCACTTGAATAGTGTCAGCATCTCTAACTAATCCCAAAACGCCATCAACTGCTTTAATTGCATTATCATCTACTTTATCTAAATTGTGAAGCTGAACTCTCACACGAGTCATACAATAATAGACTTTTTTTACATTTGATATTCCACCAATTTTTTCATATATTTTGTCGCCTATACTAGCATAATCTGTAGCCATTTTTCTCCTTTTTCAATTAGTCAAACCTAATAAACAGTTTCTATCAAATAAACAACTCACACTAATAAACAAGCCATACTAATAAACAGGCCATGCTAATAAACTACCCATGCGTCGCGAGCCTGCGTCCATCTGATTTCACCATTCTCAAATTTTTGATAAGTGTATGATGATGTTTTTATTTCATCAGTGATTGGATAACCAAGTTTTCCTCCTCGAGAGCCTAATGCATCATATAAGTTTCCTATCGCATCATGCGCCCAATATGCTTTTGAACTCCCGTCTTGCAAAAAGATTTTTCCATTATCAAAAATTTGACCCAGTCCTTTAGAGCCCGCCATCTCATCAGATTTAGGAAATCCAGCAGGTCCGCTTGCACCGTTTTTAGCGCTATACGCTTTTTTTATAAGCCCTATTACTGAAAACGTTTTTTTTGTAGATTTATTCCAGTAAATGTTTCCGCCATCAAAAGTTTGTGCTGCACCTTTTGCCAAATTCAGTTCATCGCTAGTTGGATAGCCTAAAACACCATATCTAGCAGTCATGGAATTGTATTTTGATTTAATTGCTCCCCATGTAGGATGTGTATCACCTGTTGATTTTTTCCAATATATATTTCCGCCTTGGAAAGTTTGTGCTTGACCATTACCATCAGGAATCTCTTCAGAAGTTGGAAATCCCATTCTCCCGCCTGCAGCTCCTAATGCCATCCATTTATTGCCTATAGCACCCCCTACTCCATAATCTGATTGAATAAGCAGCTTTAGATCAGTCAATTTAGCATACAAGTTTTTTCCAGGGCAAGCTGTAGCACCCACATCTCTATGACCTAAAATAGTTGGTAGCCATTTCACACCTTGAGACTCTGTTCCTATATTTGCATAACCTCTAGGGTCTATATCATAAACGCTAAACTTCCAGCTAATAATAGATGCAAAAGCATCTAATAAAGCGGCAGTGGGCTGGGCTGTTTCATAGTTTCCTAATGCTGAAACTCCAAAAGTGTATTCATTAGCACCATAAGCATGTGCTCCTTGAACTTGATGATATCTGCTTAACCATCTGCCCTCAAAAATTTGACCATATTTATCTACTAAAAAATTGTATCCTATATCTCCCCAACCAAGATTGTTTGCATGATAAGAATATATAGACCTGACTATTCCTGCTGATTCGCTTTTTGTATAATCGTTGCTCCCTGCAGTGTGATGTATTACAGCACCCCTATACTCTATAATCTGAGGATTCCACCTCATCCAGCTTTCATTAGCGCCCCAGCAAGCTCTATCACAAATTGCTGGCTCTCTAGCGCCTGCTTTCACAGTTTGAGATGTGCTGCTTGTGAGCGGTGCTGAACGCAAACTATTAGAGCTGCTTGCTTCAGCATCTTCTGTGCTTTCTCCATTTGCGCTGTCTCCATTTGCGCTGGCTCCATTTGTTAGCCTATCAGTAGCAAGAGCACTTGGCTCATCTGCATTAGTTGCATTTATTTTAAAATCTTTTATTTCTGACTCTGATCCAATTCGTGCTTCTATAGACTTTACATTTCCAAATACAATAAACTCACTAGCACCTTTTTTACCTGATAAAGATTTTTCTTCTTCCACACTTTCCCAGTTGCTCCATTTATCATTTTTCAAAACCCTATATTCAAGTAGTGTATTTTCATGTTCTGCATTTTTTGCATTACTATATTCCCAGGTTATGCCACCTGTTGAATAACCTACTAAATTGTCGACTCGTGCCACTTTTACAACATTTGCTGTAAACTCAGCACTATGTATAGATTCGGCACTATATGTAGATGCAATACTGTTTGATACAGTATTATTTACAATAATACCAAAACCTGTTAATGTTATAATCAAAAATGAGGTTAATAAAACCTTGAACGCTGAACCTTTAAACATAATTACCTCTTACAAAAAAACTATTTAATTTTCATTATTTAATTTTCCACGAATCTCCGTCATAGCACTTCAATGCTAAAGCTTTTATATCTTCTAAAATAGGAACTCTAGGATTTGCAGGAGTGCATTGGTCCTCATAAGCTCTCATAGCAATAGCGTCTAATGACTTATCTAAATCAGCTTTTTTCACGCCCGCTTCTTTTAGCGATGCACTCATTCCTAATCTGCCTCTCAAATCCTCCACAGCTTTTGCTAAAGATTCAGAACCTTGAACTGGTGTAGATGCTTTCAAATTTAGCAGCTTTGCAATATCTTGATAGCGCTCAGCAGCATTATATTTTTCATATTTAGGCCATGAAGTTGGTTTCACATCACTAGATGCGTTATATCTTATCACATTAGGCAATAAAATAGAGTTTGTTCTCCCGTGCGGAATATGGAATGTGGCGCCAATAGTATGAGCCATTCCATGACACAATCCTAAAAACGCAGAACCAAATGCCATACCAGCAAGAGTGGCAGCATTATGCATTTTTTCTCGTGCTTTAGGTGCGTCAGCTCCCTTATTTACAGATTCCTCTAAATTATCCCATATTAGGCGAATAGCATGCAAAGCTAATCCATCTGTAAAATCATTAGCATATGTGGAAACATAAGCTTCAATAGCATGAGTCAGAGCATCAAAGCCGCTATCACATGCAAGCGATTTTGGCTGAGTCATAGCTAGCACAGGGTCCACTATTGCCACGCTTGGTGTCAAGCAATAATCTGCTAGCGGATATTTATAGCCTGTTTTATGATCTGTAATCACCGAAAAAGGCGTAACCTCTGAACCAGTTCCAGATGATGTAGGAATGCAAACTAATTTAGCAAGACGCCCTAAATTAGGAAGTGTGAAAGCTCTTTTTCTAATATCGAAAAACTTTTCACGAATATCTGCAAAAGTAATATCCGGATTTTCGTATAAAAGCCACATCACTTTAGCAGCATCCATTGGTGAACCGCCCCCTAATGCAATAATAGTATCAGGCGAAAATCCTCTCATAATTTCAGCACCTTTTTGCACTGTTTCAATAGATGGCTCCGGCTCCACAAAATCTAAAACTCTTGTTTGAATAGCATCCCCTCTTGCAGCTAGTTCATCTATAACCTTTTGCGTCATTCCAAGATCGCTCATCACTTTATCTGTGACAATAGCTACTTTTTGAACACCTTGCATATCACGAAGATACTGAATTGAGTTTGGCTCTATATATATTTTTGGTGGAATCTTAAACCATTGCATATTATTATTTCTCCGTCCTATTCTTTTCACATTTACTAAGTTTATTGCCTGCACATTATTTGATACTGAATTTTTTCCGTATGATCCGCATCCAAGAGTCAATGATGGAATAATGGCGTTATAAACATCTCCTATACCGCCTAAAGATGTAGGAGAGTTTTCCAAAATCCTGCATGCTTTCATTTTCATACCGTATTTTTTAATAATTTCTTTATCTGTGGAATGTATACAAGCTGAATGACCTAAACCACCGTTTTCAAGCATCGCCTCTGCTAAATCAAACGCATGCGCAGTAGTATTAGCTTTCAAAACTGCTAACACAGGAGAGAGCTTTTCTGCAGATAGCGGCTCTTTGCATCCTACCTCTTTTACCTCTGCTAAAATCACAGATGTGGATTCTGGAACGCTAAATCCTGCATTTTTAGCAATCCATTGTGGAGATTGACCGACTATATCAGGATTCAAACACTTGAGTGAGCAATTTTTTGAATAAGCTTTCACACCGAATATAAACTCTTCTAATTTTGCTTTCTCTTGCGGAGTGCAAACATAAGCATTGAGCTTTTTGAGCTTTCCAAGAAATGAAGTATAAATGCTTTTATCAACTATCACAGCCTGCTCTGAAGCGCATATCATACCATAATCAAAGTTTTTAGACACGATAATATCATTAGCAGCTTTATCTAAATCAGCAGACTTTTCTACATATGCAGGCACATTTCCTGCTCCCACGCCTAGTGCTGGCTTGCCGCATGAATATGCAGCTTTTACCATAGCGTTTCCGCCTGTTGCCAAAATTGTAGCCACACCATCATTATTCATCAGCGCATTTGTAGCTTCTATAGATGGCTTTTCTATCCACTGAATGCAGTTTTTCGGCGCACCAGCTTTTCGAGCCGCTTCTAACATAATTTTTGCAGCTGACACAGAGCATTTTTGTGCACTTGGGTGGAAACCGAAAATAATTGGATTACGCGTTTTGATTGCTAAAAGTGATTTAAAAATAGTTGTAGATGTAGGATTTGTAACAGGCGTCACTCCTGCTATCACTCCCACAGGATCTGCAATTTCAATAATTCCAGAAATTGGGTCTTCTGAAATAATGCCAACTGTTTTTTGCTTTTTCAAATAATGGGTCACATGCTCGCAAGCAAAAATGTTTTTTACTGCTTTATCTTCAATTCTGCCTCTTTTTGTCTCTTCCACAGCCTCTTTTGCTAATGTTAGATGGGCATTCAAGCCTGCCACTGACATTTTACTTACTATATAATCTATTTTTTCTTGATCTAATTTGTAAAACTCATCAAGGGCTTTTAGCGCCAAGTCAACTTTTTTTTCAACTTCTGCAACCATTATTCTCCTTTATTTGCAATAATGTTTTCTATATAAATGATAGCATATTTTAAACCTGTATACTTATGTTAGAAGTGATTTTACAAAAATTACACAGTTAGCATTTACAGGTAAACAGTTATTTTTAAAAAGTTTTCATATGGTCCCAAGGCCACATAATTGCTACCACTTTTCCAACCACATTTGCAACAGGCACAAATCCACCATATTCTTTATCTTTATTATAGCGCGAATCCGCAGAGTTAGATCTGTTATCGCCTAACACATAGAGCATATTAGGGGGCACTGTTTCATCTATTTTTGCTTGAGAGGGAAAAGCGCCTTGCGGCAAATAAGGCTCGCTCAATGGCGCTCCATTTATCTCCACAGGTCCGCCGTTTCCATCACATGTTATATGATCACCTGGCATACCTATAAGGCGTTTTGTCAAATACTCATCTTCAGGAGCTTTGAGACCAAAAAACTCCAAAACTCCTGACAGAGATGAAGAATCATTATCATTTTCTAAATTATGAAGCAGAAGCCAACCGCCTGGATCTCTAAACACTATAATGTCTTGATGATTTAGACCAAATGGTTTAGGATATAATTTATTAGCTACTATTCTATCATTTTCCACTAATGTAGGTCTCATAGACCCGCTTGGAATAAGAAATGGCTGAAATAAAAAGACTCTTACAAACACTGATAATATAAAAGCTGTGCCAAAAATAGTTAACAGCTGCGCCCAAAAAGGCCATTTCTTTTTTGCCTCCTGATTAACTTCCCGTTTAGCTTTCCAATCTGTTATAGCCTCACTCAAGTTATCTTCGGACATAATTAGTTTTCTCTTTTTTCTCTAACTCTAGCTTTTTTACCAACAAGATTTTTCAGATAATAAAGTTTTGCTCTTCTCACATCTCCATGTGTCAAAACTTCTAATGACTCTACAGATGGTGAATGTATAGGAAAAATCCTTTCCACGCCTACGCCAAATGACTGCTTTCTAACAGTAATAGTTTGTCGCACCCCAGAGCCGTTAATAGCAATTATCACACCCTGAAAAACCTGTATACGAGATCGGTTTCCCTCTACAACCTTAACATTAACTTTTACAGTGTCTCCTGATCTGAGCTGTGGAAGATTCTCTTTCAAATTTGCTTTATCTACTGCGTCTAGTGTTTGCATAATTTTACTCCTTTATAATTGTGTCACATCTACTATAATAGATGGTCCTTGTGTTGATGAAATAGCCACTTTTGTAATATATCTACCTTTTACGCTTACTGGCTTCAAACGAATAACTTCATCCATAGCAGCAGAAAAGTTTTCTACTAAAGCCGTCTTCTCAAATGATTTTTTCCCAATAATAAACGCTAAATTAGAATTGCGGTCTATTCTAAAATCTATTTTTCCGCCTTTTATATCTTCCACTGCTTTTTTCACATCTGGAGTCACTGTGCCTGTTTTAGGGTTTGGCATAAGATTTCTTGGACCTAAAACTCTACCTAATTTACCAACTTTTCCCATAAGGTCAGGTGTAGCCACAGCAGCATCAAAATCTGTATAACCTTTTGAAACCTTTTCAATTAGCTCATCAGCGCCCACTTCATCAGCCCCAGCAGCTTTAGCCGCCTCGGCATTTTCGCCTTGTGCAAAAACTATCACTTTTGCAGTTTTTCCTGTGCCATTTGGCAAACTTACAGTGCCTCTAACCATTTGATCAGCTTTTTTAGGGTCCACTGATAAGCGCACTGACACATCTATAGTCTCATCAAATTTCTTATCAGGCAAAGATTTCAAAATCTCAAAAGCCTCATCAGTTGTGTAAACTCGTGACTTATCTATTTTAGACAAAGCCTGATTATATATTTTTCCGCGTTTTTGCATCTGCTTCCTCTCTTTCGTTTAGTTTGCAGCTGTAGTCTGGACTAACGCTGTCCTGCTACTGTTTTCTATATTTAGTTTACCTTAATACCGTTAATTTACTTTAATACCCATGGATCTTGCAGTGCCAGCAATTATTTTTGCTCCTGCATCTAAATCATTAGCATTAAGATCTTTCATTTTTTGCTCAGCAATTTGCTTACATTGGTCCCATGTAATAGCTCCCACTTTTGTAGTCAGCGGATTTGCTGCACCTTTTTTCACTTTTGCAGCTTTCTTTATTAAATCAGCTGCTGGAGGTGTTTTAGTAATAAATGTAAAAGATCTATCTTCATACACAGTTATCTCTACAGGTATTATACTTCCTGCCTCGGACTGAGTAACTTCGTTATACGCTTTACAAAACTCCATAATGTTTACGCCATGAGGGCCTAATGCTGTACCAACTGGTGGAGCAGGATTAGCTTGCCCTGCAGGAATTTGAAGTTTTATAATCCCAACAATTTCTTTTGCCATAATCGCCTTTCTTTAATCTTTCTTCTCTATTTGATCAAATCCTAATTCCACAGGTGTCTCTCTTCCAAATAAAGACACTAAAACCTTAATTTTCTCAGATTCTGTATTCACTTCTGTAATAGTAGCATCTAATGATTCAAAAGGTCCATCTATAACTGTGACAAACTCGCCCACTTCGTAATTTACATTTGCTTTTGCGCGAGTCCTTTTCACCTGCTCTGGAGCTTTTTCCTCTTCAATGATTTTTTCATCAGACAAAATCATAGGCTCTAACATAGACATCACTTCTTTTATAGTAAGAGGCACTGGCTGACGACCTAATCCTGCAAATGATGTAACTCCAGGTGTGTTTCTAACTAAAGTCCAAGAATCCTCATTCAAATCCATCCTGACTAACACATAAGAGGGTATTCTAACTACCACTTTCGATTTTTTCTGACCACCTTTTACAGTAGTTTCAATATGTGTAGGCACCACCACTTCATAAACAGCATCTGAACCAGCTCTTCCACTTGTCAAAAGCTTTTCTAAATTATCTTTTACAGTGTTTTCAAATCCTACTTGCGAATGTATTACATACCATTTGCCATTTTCTTTTTGCAAACGCTCTTTTAGCTCTTTTACTTTAGGATCTACCTCTACAGATGCTTTTTCAGCAGGAGCTACTACACTTTCAGTAGTCTTTTCTTGATCTTTTACTTCTTCACTCATTAATTACCTATTTCGTAAACATCCTTATTTCGTAAACAAGGCCATCACGCCTTGACCAATTCCAAAATCTATAAGAGTGATAAATGCCATCATAATAGTCACAAACACTAAAACTACTATTGAGTTTTCTATAAGCTCTGCCCTTGTTGGATAGACTACTCGCTTTAGCTCAGCAATCACCTCAAGCACAAACTTTTTTATAGCACTCATTTTTCTCCTTTTTTTTACTCTTTTCCGCCCTATACAGCAAATCTGTGTATAATTTGGGGGATATAATATAGATTACCACACATTAGCAAATCTTGAAAGAAAAATACTCTATTTGTAAAAACGAGCATTATAATATAAACTAAATATGTAAATAGGGCGGTGGCTCAATTGGTAGAGCATCGGTCTCCAAAACCGAGGGTTGCAGGTTCAAGTCCTGTCCGCCCTGCAAAATTATACTATTTCAAACTTAATCACATTAAAAATTAAAAAAAATAAAAAAACTCATTGTTATAATTTTGTTATAATTATGTGCACGGGGGGGGTTCGGCGATTTTTTTGTAAACTATAACTATGAATACAAAAATTAAACCTAAAATACAGAATACATTAAAAAACAAATTGCAACAAATCAAGCCTCAAAAAATTGGTGCTGTTATCACAGTGCTACTGTTTGGATTAATTTGTGCGATTGGCGGATATGAATTAAACTCTGCTACCAGTGGCGCTAGTTCAGTTTTACCAATAGCTAAGGGTGGAACTGGAAGTAATAATGCAGCTAATGCACGAACTAATTTAGAGGTTTCATCCACCACCGAAATGAATACTGCGATTAACTATCCAACAGGCTGGAAGGCCAACTCTCCCTACATCTGGAAGTCCCAAACTTACACGCTTTATTCAAAAATTCTTGCTTATACATATCGCAATAGCTATAATGCAAGTTACAATTTTTCTCTATATCTTCTAAACGGCAATACTGAAAATGTCAGCGGAACAGTATATTTAGCTATCTTTAAAAATATTTCAGAGACCATTCCTTATATAACTGGGGCTAGGTGGTGCCCAACTCTTTTTTCTACTACAAATACAACCAAGATAGAATTTGCTATAGTCAATACAGATGGAATATATTCAATTTGGATAAGAGATAATAGAAATGTCGCCAACCACGCTTTTTATGCTTCAGGTAAAGCACAACTAATTGGAGCCTCTGGTCCAATTATACAATCGGACGATGTACTTTTGACAAACACATCTGAAAGTGAACCAGATGGAGTAACTGACAAAGGATGGACGCCTCTTACAATTTCATGCGGAACTCCTGCTCCATCCCCGTAGAAATGATTACAGAATCAGGAAAAATTAGAAAAACCTTAGCAGGAACACCAAAAGATTTAAAGAGTTTTTTAACTCAACTAATTCAATCAATTACTTCCCAATA
>JAITBJ010000042.1 GCA_031283665.1 Candidatus Opitulatrix cubana | reverse complement strand
CTTTTAATACTTATATCAGGTGCAGACACTTCAAAGCTAATACAGCTTTATATTGTTGGAGTGTTTATAAGTTTCACATTTTCGCAACTTTCTATGATTATTCATTGGACAAAAGAACTCAAAATATGCAAAGATAAAAAGCGAATAAAGCGTATGATAAAATCTCGTGTTATAAATAGTATAGGCTTTTTGATGACGCTTACAGTTTTGGTGATAGTAATTATTACAAAGTTTACGCACGGTGCTTGGATTTCGTTGTTACTTATGGCAGTATTTTACTTTTTGATGAGAAAAATATATAAACATTATATTAAGGTTGGAAAGAGACTAAAAGTTAGGACCAGTAATAAGAAAATTAGAACTGTAAAAGGTAATACTCACGCTATAGTTCTAATATCAAATGTTACACGACCAGCCATAAAAACACTTTCTTATGCAAAGTTTTCAAATCCAGATACTATTGAAGCGCTTACAGTATCTGTGGATGATAATGATACTGCAAAATTAGAAACAGATTATTTGAATCAAGATTTAGGAATACCTTTAAAGGTTTTGCAATCTCCTTATAGGCAAATAACTCGTCCTGTAATTAATTATATTAAAGAGTTGAGGCAGCAAAATCCAAATGATATGGTAATAGTTTATATACCTGAATATGTAGTTACAAGGTGGTGGGAGCAGTTTTTGCATAATCAATCTGCTTTTAGAATAAAAACGCAGCTCCATTATATTAATGGCGTTATTGTTTCTTCAGTGCCTTGGAGATTAGATGAGTCAATTAACTAAAACTTCAAGATCTTATATTTCAATACTTAAATCTAATGTTTTTACATTATTTAATGGATTGCTAGCAATTTGCTTTTGTTTAGTAATGTTAGCTTCTTCTCCTCAAGATTCGCTATTTGCAATAGTGGTTTTTATAAATATGATTATAGGAATTACTGTGGAAGTCAAAGCAAAAAAAGCTCTTGATAAATTGTCTATTTTAGTAGTTAGCAAAGTTAGAGTTTTAAAAAGCAATATAGAAAACTTTGAAAGTTTTGATTTTGGAAAAATAGACAATTTTTTAGAAAAACGTGATTTAGAGGATGTGCTTGTAGGAGATGCAATTTATCTATTATCGGGAGATCAAATACCAGCAGATGGTAAACTTATATTTTCAAAAGGTTTAGAAGTGGATGAGTCTATGCTAACAGGCGAATCCGATACAGTTAAAAAGCAAAAAAATGATAGCGTTTTATCAGGTTCAATAGTTATTGCAGGATCTGCTATTTGCAGGGTTGAAGCTGTGGGAGATAATTCATATGCTCAAAAAATTACTAAAGTGGCAAAAACTTATAAACCTATTAAATCTGATTTAGTTGATGGCGTTAATCAGATTTTGAAATATATTTCATTTGGGATTTTGCCTGTTGCTATGCTGCTGCTTTTTTCACAGGCTAGAGAATTAGGCTCTTTTACAGAGATTTTTTATAATGGAGAATGGAAAGTGGCTATCGTTCAAGCTACTGCAGGAATAGTTGGTATGATTCCAGAGGGTTTAGTGCTGCTTACATCATTCAATTTTGCCTTAGCAGCGATAATTCTTGCAAGAAAAAAGGTGATAATTCAGGAGCCTCCTGCTGTAGAAGCTCTAGCAAGGGTTGATACATTATGTTTAGATAAAACAGGCACTCTAACAGATGGATCAATTGTGGTAGATAATATAATAAATTTTGAAGTAGACGATAGTAAAACGGTAGAAATGCTTTCAAAAATTGTGAAATCAACTACCAAAAATGCAACATCATCTGCTATTGAAAAGTATTTAGTTAAAAACTATTCCAAAGTTTTTGAAGCAGCTGAAATTGTAGAAGAAAATAATGTTATTGAGTTTTCATCTATTAGAAAGTATAGCGGGATAAAAGATAAGAAAAATCAGTATTTACTCGGAGCACCCGAATATGTATTAGATAAAAAAGTTGACCTTGAAAAGTATTTAGAATCAGGTAAAAGAGTTTTGGCCTTGTCATGTAATAAAGACTTGTCATGCAATAAAAAATCGGGTGATAAAAAACTTTTGGCGCTGATAATATGTAGTGAAAATATAAGATCAGATGCACGCAAAACTCTTGACTATTTTTATTCGCAGGGTGTAAACCCTATTATTATTTCAGGTGATAATCCTAAATCGGTGCAGGCTATATCTGATATGGCGGGTTTGAAAAATGCTAAATGCTTTGATGCGGGCAATTTGCCTGATAGTGATAGTGAAAATGCGAAATTGCAATTGCAAAAAATAGTATCTGAATATAATGTTTTTGGAAGAGTCTTGCCAGAGCAAAAGAAAGCACTTGTGCAAGCATTGCAGGCAAACGGTGGTGTGATAGCTATGACAGGAGATGGCGTGAATGATGTTTTAGCCTTGAAAGAATCAGATCTTTCTATAGTTATGGGTAATGGCGCTCCTGCTGCTAAGTCTATATCTCATATAGTTTTAGCAGATTCACGTTTTTCACATCTTCCAAGTGTTTTAGGGCAGGGTAGGAGAGTGATGGCTAATATGGAAAGAGTATCATCTCTATTTTTGACAAAAACATTTAGTAGTATTTTGCTAGTTTTGGCTACGGTGATTGCAATGGAATCTTACCCGCTTTTGCCAAGACATCTTACAGTTATTTCAGCGTTGACAATTGGGATTCCCTCATTTTTTCTAGCTCTGCCACCAAATAATAGCAAATATGAAAAAGGGTTCTTGAAGCGCGTTATACGGTTTTCATTTCCTGCAGGCGCTATTTTAGCAGTTTCAATCTTTATCACTTTTACAATTGCAGGGGTTTACCTGCCAAAGGAAATTGCAAGCACTTATGCTGTTATTGCCGGATTAGTAATATCATTTGGAGTGCTAATAATTAAATCAAGACCGCTGAAATCTTGGAGAGCAGTTTTGATTATAGCACTTGCAATTTTAGCAGTTTCTATATTTTTTATTCCAGTAGCATACGGGTTTTTCCAGTTGGTATTTATTTGAAAAACTAACTAATAAAGTTATAATAATGTTATAAGGAGTATGCAAAATGGTTGCTAATAAGATAAAGAGTTTTTTTACGGGGGGGGGTAAATCGACTTTTACATAGAGTCCGTTTATATAACTTTTTATCTTATAAAACTGCAATCATATTTAGTTTTTTGCTCTTTGCAATTTTTATAGCTCTTTTTAGATATCAGACATCACCATTATGGTCTGCTGGAAATAATTCTGATATATGGGTTTATCAGATTATGGGCAACGCTTGGAATCATGGTGTGGTGCCTTATAAAGATTTATTTGATGTTAAAGGACCTGCTTGGTATATGCTCTTTAGTTTGCTTGCATATATCACACCTTGGTCAAACGCAGCACCATTTATATTTTTAATTCTAATATATACTATTTCGTTTGTAATCACATATAAAATCTCAAAACTTTTTTTATCCCCATTCATTTCGTATTGTATCTCATCATTATTTTGCTTTTTAACATTTTTGGCAGATGCTTATAGCATTGGTTTTACAACTAGTTTTACAGTAGAAGAAGTTAGCGTTCCATTTATACTGTTTTCTATATACATTACTTTAGAATATTTTTATTTTGAAAAGGGAATTTCTAAAATATGTTTTCTATTATTTGGAGTTTGTTTTGCATTTACTCTTTGGTCTAAATATCAGCTTATAGCCCCAACTCTAGGAATATATTTTGGGTTATTTATTTTATGCATTTGTAAAAAAACTAAGTGGATGAGATTCTGGAAAAGTGTTTTGCATTTTGTTATAGGGTTTGTTAGCTTCACAGCGTTTATTTTTTTAGTCTTGCTGCTATCTGGCAATTTTTTTGAAATGTTTAAGTGCTATTTTTTAGGACAGTCATCAGACTTATCAATTTTCGATTTTCCTCCAAATATTTATGATGGACTCAAAAGACTGTATGAGATAGGATTTTTTAATTTTAATAACCCTTACGGAATTTTATTCATTTTGTTTTTAATAATGTTATTATTTAAAAGGCCATTTTGTGGATTTAGAATAACTATTATTTCGTTTTTTCTTTTTATATTTTTAGCAGAATCGTTAAATATGCACGATTATAATAGAATTATTTTATTTATACCAGTCTTATTTGCATTGATTGGTTTAATGGTTCAGATAAAAAATGTGAATTCTTTTAATTTTCCGTATAAAATAATTATAAAAACAGTAGTATGTGCTATTTGTATATCATTTTCTGTAGTCTATTATTTTCAGATGTATAATTTAAATATGGCATGGTGGGGACGAATTCCTTTATATAAACATGAACCTATGAAGCCATTAGCTAATTTTGATATACCGCAATATAAAAGTACTGAAGAGCTAGGCAAAGTGTTTGAGGATTATATTCAGAAGCATTCAAATGGTGATACATCCCTTTTCGCAAATGATACAGGCAGCTCACTTTCTGCTTTTTTTTATAATCGTCAAATTCCAGGTAATTATTATTTTTTCAATGCGAATTATAAACCGTTTGAAAATTTGTGGCATTTTAGAGATAAAATATATAAGAGTAGGCAATATAAATGGGTTATTTTGTCTACAGAAATTGATTATTCTAATCAGATTTTATCT
>JAITBJ010000006.1 GCA_031283665.1 Candidatus Opitulatrix cubana | reverse complement strand
AGCTTTGCATGAGAGTTAGCAAATGCCGTGCCGCAAGTGCCTACTGTGTTATAATATCCTGCAATATGCATAGCCATCACATCTGTATAACCCTCTACAATTATCACTTGCTTATGTTTTGCAATAGATTTTTTTGCCCAGTTTAGACCGTATAAAATTTGTGATTTTTTATAGATTTTAGTTTCATTTGTATTTAAGTATTTTGCACCTGCTTCAGCTTTTTCACTTTCAATAGCTCGCCCGCCAAATGCTATTACCTGATTGCTTAGATCAAAAATAGGCCACATAATTCTATGTCTAAAGCGGTCATAAAGCCCTTTTGTGCCAGAAATTGCAAGTCCTGCATTTTCAATCTCATTATTTGTAAACCCTCTATCTTGTAAATGCTTTGTGAGTGAGCTCCAGCTATCTGGTGCATATCCTATGCAATAGTTTTTTATATCATCATCATTGAATTTGCGCGCTTTTAGGATTTCACGGGCCTTTTCTCCATTAGGCGAGGAAAGGCAATTTATAAAAAAATCAGATGCTACTTTATTAGCATCAAGCAGCTTTTGTCTGCCTCCAGTAGGCAAAGAACTTTCGCCGCCTTTTGTTTGTGTGAAATGCAATTCAAAATGTGCTAAAGATGCCACATATTGAACTGATTCAGGAAAAGATAAACCGTTGAGCTTCATAAAAAAAGCATAAATGTCTCCGTGTGCGCCGCACCCAAAACAGTGCCAGGTTGACGTTTGAGGTGAAACGGTAAAAGATGGGGTTTTTTCATCGTGAAAAGGGCATAAACCTTTATACCGGCCAATCCCTGCTGTTTTTAGTGTTATATGCTTTCCTATAATGTCTAAAATATCGGCACTGGTTCTTAGTTCGCTTATATCAGCATTTGAAATGATCTGTGCCATACAATAATTTTATCACTTTATTTTAAAAGTGTCAAGGTGTAAAACTTTGATTAAACTTTATATAAAAAACAGCCCTCCTGCCGCAAATGAGCAAAATATAAGTAGTGCTGCAGGATAAGGCGCATTTTTGTGAAAAGCTTTTTTCAAAATAGAAATAATAGAAACGATAATTAAAAAGATAAAAGTTCCTAAATAAATAATGTCAGGATTAATAAACGCAATTGAGGGGGTTATTCCTGCTATATATTTTACATCCCCCAACTCCAAGATTTTTATTTTGTGGAAAATGAAAAATAAAACTATTATGAAAATTACTGAAAAAAGTCTGAAAATAGAAAACTGTGATGGGTTAATAATATATAAAGTGATTCCTAAAAGAAAACTCAAAATAGATAAAGCGTCATATAAATAATGCGTTTTTAAATCTATTAAAGCATTTATTAGTGAAATTGCAAAACACAAACTCAGTAATACAATTTGTGAACTCATATAAATAATGATAAACTGTTTATTAGTAAAAGTCAAATCGAACTTAAGGAGATTAAATGAGGTTTAATGCAAAAGGTTATGTAATAGCGTTAGTATGTGTGGCATTAGTTATTGTTGCTACAGTTGTAACTGTTTTAGTTGCAGGCAATGGAAATGTAGCAGAGCCCACACCAGCACCAAGTTATAATCCAGCAGATAACACTGCTAAAGTAGAAGATATAAAAGTGGAGTTTGATAAAGACGGTAAGCCAGAAGTTTCTATTCCAGAGGGTTATAAGGCTGCTGATAAACTCTATACAAAAGTTTTGAAAGAAGGCGATGGTGAAGAAATTAAAGCTTCAGACTCTGTAACAGCTGATTATTCCGGCTGGTTAACAGACGGCACTAAATTTGATTCAAGCTATGACAGAGGTAAGCCTGAGACATTTTCCCTAGAGCAGGTGATAAAGGGTTGGACAGAAGCCTTGACTGGTAAAAAAGTTGGCTCTACTGTTTTTATAGTTGTGCCATCTGATTTAGGTTATGGTTCAAAAGCTAGTGGACCTATTCCTGCAAATGCTACTCTAGTGTTTGTAGTTCATGTGGATTCGGTTAAAGAAAAATAGCATTTAGGCTGCATCTTATTTATGGAGTCCCATTTCAAAAAATCTCAAATCCAGCCACATGATTTAGAGAGAGCTAAATCTATAATTGCGAATATAGATTCTTTATATTCGCAAAAAGTGGTTGGCCAAAATCTAATGAAAGAGACCCTTTTATGCGGTTTGCTTTCAGGCGGTCATATTCTAATAGAATCTGTGCCAGGCCTTGCTAAAACCACTGCTGCTTCTGCTCTTGCTCATTCAATATCGGGCAGTTTTAAAAGAATACAATGCACCCCTGATTTGATGCCAAATGATATTGTAGGGACTCAGATTTACAATTTTAATAGTTCATCATTTACCACTCAGCTTGGACCTGTTCATGCAAATTTGGTCCTTCTTGATGAGATAAATAGATCAAGTGCTAAAACTCAATCGGCTATGTTAGAAGCTATGCAAGAGGGTCAAACTACTATTGGCGGTAAAGATTATAAACTCCCACAGCCGTTTATGGTTTTGGCTACTCAAAATCCTATTGAGGAGGAAGGCACTTATATTTTGCCTGAAGCACAGCTTGATAGATTTTTGCTAAAAACTGTTATAGAATATCCTACTAAAGAAGAAGAAAAAATAGTGCTTTCAAAAATAGTTGACGGCTCTCAAGCGAGAGACATTTCAGGCACGCCAGCCACTTTAGGTGATATAAAGTTTTTGATTACGCTTGCAAGAAAAGTTCATATTTCTGAAAATATTTATCAATTTATAATAGATATAATAAATGCATCGCGTCCAGAAACTAGCACGATTGAAAATCTGAATTTGCGAGTTCGTGTAGGCGCTTCACCGCGTGGCTCTATAGCATTTGCAATATGCTCTCAAAGTTTAGCACTTTTGAGAGGAAGAGATTATGTGATTCCTGAAGATGTTCAGGATTTGAAATATAGTGTTTTGCGTCATAGATTAGTTCGCACATTTGATGCTCTTGCTGATGAAATCACTCCTGAAAGCATAATAGATGACATATTCAACCAAATCAAAGTACCATAAAAATCTTAATCTTCCAGTAGTTCGCAGAGCTTATTTATCTCTTACAGGAAGGCATCCTTCCATTTTCAAAGGTTCAGGATTGGATTTTGATGAATTGAGAGAATATATTCCAGGAGATCAGCCTCAAGCAGTTGATTGGAAGTCCTCTGCTAAAAAGGGCTCATTAGTAGTAAAAGATTTTGAATCTTCTACTATTGCAAATAGCGTGGTGCTAGTAGATTCTTCAAGATTTATGTATGCAAAGGGCACTAACAATGAGACTTTAATAGATATTGCTACATATATATCATCTGTCTTCTCTTATTTAAGCGTAAGCAGAGGTGATAAGACCACTATTTTATATTCCGATGATGAGCGCCTTGTTCATGAAAAAACAGGGACCACTCAGTTTTCGCTTCATTATCCTTTAGACAGGTTGAATAAATCAACAGGAGCAAATGCGCCACTTTTTGATATTTCAAAGGCTATGAGTTATATTCTGCAATTTTGGCAAAAGAGAGTAAACTTGATAATTGTGGCATCGCTTCCAGCATTAGCAAAAATGGATGATAAAATCCTTGCCAA
>JAITBJ010000003.1 GCA_031283665.1 Candidatus Opitulatrix cubana | reverse complement strand
GGAATAGATAAAGATATTATCACTTATATAGATGCTGGATATATCGCTGAAGAAGAGGGGTGTGCTGCTGTCACGCTTCACGCGAGATTTTTGAAGCAGATGTATTCAGGATATGCAGATTGGTCTAAAATAAAAGACTTGAAAAGTAGACTAACTATTAAAGTTATTGGAAATGGTGATGTGAAAACTTCTGAAGATGCAAAGCGTATGTTTGAAGAGACTGGTGCAGATGCAGTGGCAATAGGCAGAGGAGCTTTAGGGCGCCCTTGGATATTCTATCAGATTGCCTCTGATTTAGGGTTTACTAACAAAAAAATTGAATATCCTAAAACATTTGATGAAATTGTGAAACTAATTTTTGAACACGCTAATTTATTAATAGATTATTTAGAAGATGAGACTTTAGCCGTGAAAAATCTTAGAAAGTTTTTAATATGGTATTTTAAAGGGCAACCTGTAGGTAAACAATTTAGATCAAAACTAGTAAAAGTGAAGACTGTGAAAGAATTAGAAAAACTCCTTGCAAAATAATTTGAAACCGTTTTTTTTTTTTTGATAAACTGATTTAGTGAATAAAGTTTGGTTTATAAAAAACAGGTGTAGACTGTATACAGGAATAAAATATGTATAGAATATATAAAAAGTTTTTAGCCAGGTATACACCTCTTATTATTTTGCTAATGGTTTTGCAAACAGTGCAAACTATTGCAACACTTTATCTGCCAACACTTAATGCTGATATTATAGATGATGGAGTAGTAAAAGGTGATATAGATTATATATGGCATATGGGCACATTTATGCTTATTATCACTGGTGGACAAGTGGTTATAAATATCATTGCTATAATTGTGGGCTCGCGAATCGCTATGAGATTAGGCAGAAATATAAGGCGTGTGCTTTTCAAAAAAGTGGAAGACTTTTCGGAAGTGGAGATGAGTCATTTTGGAGCAGCTACACTCATTACGCGAACCACAAATGATGTTCAGCAGGTGCAAAATTATACTATGTTTTTGCTAACAATTATTATCTCTACACCAATTATGTTAGTGGGCGGAATTGTGATGGCAATCTCGCTGAATCTGGAGATGAGCTCTATTATAGGAGCAGTTCTACCTATATTTTTGTTGATAATTGTAGTGCTTGCAAAGATTCTTATGCCAAAGTTTACACAGTTTCAAAAGCAAACAGATAATATAAATGCTGTGATGAGAGATCAGATTACTGGGACTAGACCAATTCGTGCATTTGTTAGAGAAAAAACAGAGATTAGCCGTTTTGATAAAATAAATGAAAAGTTATATAATCTAAATGTGAGCGTTGGCAGAGGTATGACTATCACATTTCCTCTTGTTTTTAGTTTGATAAATCTAACTAATTTGGCAATAGTCTTTTTTGGAGCTATGGCTATTGACAACGGCTCAATGCTTATTGGAGATTTGACTGCTTTTATAAATTATACGCTTTATATTTTAATGAGTCTTATGATGTCAACTATGATGTTTATTATGTTTCCAAGAGCTCAAGTTTGTGCTGTGAGAATAAATGAAGTTTTAGAAACGCCTATTGCAATTGGAAATCCTGAAAACCCTACGCATATAGAAAATCCAAAAGGGATTGTGAAATTTGAAAATGCATCATTTAGATATAAGGGCGCAGAATCTAGCGTGATAGACAATGTGTCTTTTACCGCTAAACCGGGCGAAATCACTGCTGTGATAGGGTCTACCGGTGCTGGCAAAACTACACTTTTGAATCTGATAAACCGTTTATTTGATGCAACAGAAGGCAAAATCACATTTGATGGGGTAGATGTGAAAGATTTGGAATTAGAGAAATTAAATAGTTATATATCTCTTATTCCGCAAAAAGCTTATTTGTTTTCCGGTACTATAAAATCTAATTTACAGCTTGGAAAAGAGGATGCCACAGATGAGGAATTGAATAAGGCATTAGAAATAGCACAGGCAAAGAATTTTGTTTATAATGAAGAAAATGGTTTAGGAACAGAAGTGGCGCAAGGCGGCACAAATTTTTCAGGCGGACAAAAGCAGAGAATAGCCATAGCCAGAGCACTTGTTAAAGAAAGTAAAGTGATTTTGTTTGATGACTCTTTTTCTGCATTAGATTATACTACTGATTTGAATTTGAGGCGTGATTTAGCACCAACTGTAAAAGATAAAACGGTTATAATTGTAGCTCAAAGAGTTTCTACTATTAGAAATGCTGATCAGATTTTAGTGCTTGACAATGGAAAAATTGTAGGAGCAGGGAAACATAATCAGCTGCTTGAAACTTGCGAGACATATAAGCAAATAGTTAGGTCACAAGAAAGATTGGAGGATGCAAGTGGCGAATAATGATAAAGAGCTAGATGCAAATGCTCCAGACAAAAAACTTACAAAAAAGCCACCTCAAAAAAGAGGTATGATGAATAGAGGTGGCGGTGCTGGAGTAGCAGGCGAAAAACCTGCTAACTTTTTTGGAACTCTAAAAAGGGTTTTAGGTTTACTATTTAGAGACAAATTAAGAGTTTTTATTATTATTTTGACAGCATCATTGGGTGCTTTTTCTGCAAGTTTAGGCCCTAAACTTATTGGTAATATAGTAAACGCTATATTTGATGGAATCGCTTCAAAAATGATAGCTAGTTT
>JAITBJ010000058.1 GCA_031283665.1 Candidatus Opitulatrix cubana | reverse complement strand
GTCAAAACAGTTCCAATTTTTCTAAAATTAATTAATTTCATTTTATCACCTTTAATTTCTAAACTAGTATATATTAAATAGAGTAGTCGTTAAAAAAAACAAGTGATTGCGATATCCCTTTATAACAATTTGGTAACATTGATTTTTATCAGAATTCAAAAATCTTTAACCCGATAGAAAGCAATCACTACCAAAAAAGTTATTAAACTCTTTAAGCGAGCTCAGTGACGCTTTCAAGATTGGCATCGTAGATGCGTCGTTTTCAATTCCTGCTATCTATCTATATTTTCAATATGCAATGTTTTCAAGTTAAACTTGTAACATTAATTTTAAATTATTCCGATATTCTAATTATTTTATAAGAGTTTGCAGTTTTCAAGTTTAATCTGTAGAATAAGAAAAGACGGTGGTTTTGTAGCCTACTTGTGATTTCTTGTTATAGTAATTTATGGCGCCGTTTGCGGCTATTGTAAAATATCCAAATTTAGCAATTGCGCTTCCGTCTCCAGGATATACTAAAAAGTTTTGAGCTGCAGAAGGCCAGTAATCTGCTGGAAGAGTGCCTAAAAGTGCTCCATCTGTAGTGTTAGTAGTACCAGTGATTTCTAAAAGCACTAAATTTAGCTGTGTATATTTTGTAGCATTCACATTTCCACTGTTCCAAACAGTTTTTGATTTTGAAAAATTATAAACGGATCTAGCAGATGGAAAAGTGCGATCATTTGATGAGGCAGAAATCTCTGTTACGAGACCTAAAATTCTTGCAGCTTCATTTGGATTATCAGTTCCTGTTCCTCCTTTTTCGATAGGGTAGACTGATGAACTTTTTGCAGCATTTGTAGAAGCAATTCCCATAAAAATGATTGCAGAGAAAATTGATAAACATACGATGCCAGTAAAGAGCAAGCCTATGATTTTCAGATTTGTTTTTTGTCTTTTTTTGTTATGTATCATTTTATTAAACCCCTTTTATTGAATGCCTTGAATGATAAACGAAAAAGGATCTAATGTCAATCCATTTTTGTTATTTGTAGTTAATGTCACTGCTCCATTTTTATTTATTGTAATATTTATTGGTCTGGAATCTCGAGTATATAGATAAACATTTATTTCACTATTTATTGTGTTTATACGAAAGCTTTCTGGAAGAGTTCCTAAATCGTAGCTTGCAGTACCAGTGAAGTTAACTGCTTTGACTTTAAAATCTAAAATTCCTGTGACACTGTCACGAACCACAGTTAAATAATCATTAGAAAATGTGCTTGTACCTTGATTGAAATCATATACAGCTTTTGCAGATGGAAATTGCTCATCTGTAGAAGATGATGAAATTAACTGAATCATTCCAAGATTTGTGAGAGCTGAATATGGTGAATTTCCTCCTGTGCCTCCTTTTTCAATTGGCAAAACCCCGTCTGTAGAATTAGCTTCTGAATTAGCAGATGCTAAAAATAATATTCCAATTGTGCAAAGAGCTACTATTGAAAGAAGTGCACCAAGCTTTTTATAAAGATTATTTAGTATCATATTATCCTCCTATTTTTGTACTGTAAATTATAGTTGTGCCCCTAGTTGCCACATTTGAGGTGGAGCTAGAAATAGAATATTGACCGTTTGTTTGTACTGCAAAATGTGCTTTAAAAGCGGTGTTAGCAGCGGTTGTTAAAAGGTAACCATAGACAGCTTGATTTTTTGGTCTATATTCTTCAGGCAAGGTTCCCAAAGTTGTATTCCAAGTTGCTGCACCAGCTGCTAAATCAAAGATTTGCATTTTCACGAAACCAGAATTTGTATATTTTATTGCTTTAAAATATCCAGTTATTAATGTGGTAGTAGGATTTTGATAAACGGCTCTTGCAGTTGGAAATTGTGAAGCAGTTGAATCTTTTGAAATCTGTGCAACCAAACCAAGATTTTTCGCTGCTTTATAGGCAGTATTTTTTCCTGTACCACCACGAGAAACTGCTAAAACAGTAGTATCAGGAGTGGCATAGCTAAATAGTGTTGCTTTTAGAGGCTCTGAGCCAGCATCAGATTTATTATTGTTATCAACTTGCGCCCATAAATATAAATCATAATAATGATTTTCTGGTAAATTGCCAGCTAAATCAGAGTTCCAAAAATTGTATTTTGATTCAATGTTTACGCTATTTTCGCTTCCCTCGCCTGCTGCTATTATAGTTCCCGCATCTCCGTCCCCTTCATATCCGCGAGAGACTATTTTGTAGGCTAATTTTGCACTAGCGTCTCCACCAACCTTTGTAATAGATGCAGAAATATCCTCTGATGCAATAACTGTGCTATTAGAATCAAGTACCTGACCATTAAATTGAAGTTCGCCTTTATCTATTTCCGTATCCTGCAAAACTAGCTTTTTGCCATCTATAGCAGCATCTGTATATCTTGAAGTGGCAACCTCTCCGCCTATAGCAGGAATAGCAACTAACTTTTCTGTTAAAAGAACTTTATTCAAGTCTAAGATTCCCGCAGGACGAAAACCGTGCGACAAATTGGTGGCGGGGCCGAACCAATAGCCAGACAATGCAGTCACAGACATCGCGACGTTGGCACTGTAGTAGCTATTGGATCGCAACCAGTAGCGCTCGGGATTTCTTGATTCAACCGGCATACTACTGGTAAATTTGCCTGATGGAGCAGGCCCACCATCACCTGAATAAAAATCTCCAAATGAAGGAGGGTATAATTTATATGAGTTAATTGATGTTCCAGTGCCACTGTAACTCGAGCACCCATTGGATGAATTGCATACGCCAGTTAATTGTTGAGAAACTAGTGAATCTTGTTCAGTCGTTGAAAAGTTTCCCTGATCTTTTACAAAGTTTTCACTCGTTGTTGCAATTGTATTCTTCGACCCGCTAGCATAATCAAAATAGTTTTTGCTTGCGCCAAATTGTGCTGCCACGCCATTTTGATCTTCTGCTAAAATATACGCACCGTTTTCAGGCACTTCTGTAGATTGAGATGTATAATTACCACTTCCAAGAGTCACACTTTGAATAGATCCAACCCCTAACACACGCCAACCTTTAGTAGTTTTACCACCATCGGCAACAGTTCCAGCCGTACCAAAGTGAATCCTGTCACCATTTCCAGGACCCGTTCCAGCGGTTAATCCTTTCTCGCCAGATAAACCGTTCATGTTTATAGTGCCTGCTCCTGCTTTAGGCTGGCCATTAGCCCAGCCGCCTTGAAAATACCCGTCATAGCCGATTGCAGGCTCGGCAGTTGCTGATTTTAAATTAGTATTAGCATTTGCATAAACTATATTAGCAATTACCGTGCAAGATAAAATTAGTACAATAGTTAGAGTGGCAGCAATTTTTTTATGTATTGGTTTTTTCATTTTAATTCCTTTTATTCAGTTCAGCGTGCCAATCTATTAGGCGAAAAATTACCGCTTCATATCCCCATTTAGAGTTATATTTCCAATAGAGAGGATATTCCCAAAGGCAAAAATCAGTATCAAGTTGAGTAGAGTCATCTGCAATAGTAATTTTTCCAATTTCGGCATTTACATAATCTTTAGTGTTATCATTTGAAAATAGTTGAATTTTATATTCTTTATTTTTATATTGCACTATCACCCAAACAAAGATTTTGAAATGAGTTTTATTATGGTGTATGTATTTATTTTTTGAGCAGTTGCCGTTTATAAGTTTCAATTTGTCAGCAGGAGATTTAGCAGTTTTTTGATTATATGCTTCAATGTCTCTTATTAGAGCTTCTGCTTCATTGAATAGACAGCTTTCTAGTTGTTGTATAGAGTATACAAAAAATTCTGGATTGCCGGTGGCTTCTCTTATATATTCTTCGCTTTTACTTGACAAAAGTTTTAATCTTTCATCATTTGTTATAAAGTTTACTTTTGCGATCATATAAAAAGTTTAGTCGTTAAAAAAAACGAGTGATTGCGATATCCCTTTATAACAATTTGGCAACATCGATTTCTACTATCTATCTATATTTTCAATATGCAATGTTTTCAAGTTAAACTTGCAACATAAATTTTAAATTATTCTGATAACGTTGATATGCCGTTTATAAAGTTTAGATAAGTTACAAATTTTATCATTATGTAAAAATACTTGACTTTTTTTGAAAATATAATAAACTGATTATATATAGAGAAAGGATATTATGAGTTTCAAAATTGATTTATATGAATTGAG
>JAITBJ010000045.1 GCA_031283665.1 Candidatus Opitulatrix cubana | reverse complement strand
TTGACCAGTTCAATAAAATTATCGCAAAAGCTCCAAAAGAAGCTCTCAATAATTTCTAATGCTTTTGCATGATCATAATTTTCAAAAGCATCTGTAGCACCTGCAATAGTGGAATTGAGTTCTGCTACTAGAGATTTGTCTATAGGCTGCATGATATCTTCTAATGAGCACTCTTTATTCCCGATTATATTCAAAACAAATTTGCTGGCATTTAGCACTTTTGTTGCCAGCTTTCTGCCTACTTTCATTTCATCCTCATCAAACATAGCATCTATTCCGAGTTTGCTACTTGCTGCCCAATATCTAACACCATCTGATGAGTATTTCACTAAAAGGTCATAAGGCGTTACTACATTGCCTTTTGATTTCGACATTTTCTTTCTATCAGGGTCTAAAATAAATCCAGAGATAGCAGCTTTTTTCCAAGGTAAAACATTATTCTGCAAAAAGCTGCGGACCACGGTTGAAAAAAGCCATGTCCTAATAATATCTTGCCCTTGAGGTCTTAAATCCATGGGATATGTTTTTTCAAAGAGTTCTTTATCTAATTCACCGCTATTTGTTTTCACGCTATTTGGTATTACAGGCGTTAGAGAACTTGTTGCCCATGTGTCCATAATATCTTTCTCTGCTATAAACCCTCCTGCTTTTCCACGCTGATCTTCTGTAAATCCAGATGGGGCAACAAGTTCTGGGTCAATTGGTAAATCATAATCTAGCTTTTTTGGCGTTATGATTTGAGAATAATCTGTCTCGCCATTTTCATCTATTTTATACCATACAGGAAAAGGAACGCCAAAAAAGCGTTGTCTTGAAATAAGCCAATCCCCTTTCAATCCCTCTACCCAGTTTTGATATCTCACTCCCATATGCGATGGAATAAAATCAAGCTGGTTTCCCATTTCAAGAAGTTTATTTTTCAAAGTATCATCTGTGCCGCCATTTTTGATATACCATTGTCTTGATGTAACAATCTCTAGCGGCTTCACACCTTTTTCATAAAAGTTTGCCATCCTTTCAGTTGCTTGAGGAGGGCGCAAAAGCAGCCCCGCTGTGCTAAAAGCCTCTGACATAATTTCTCGTGCAGAAAAAGCAGTCTTTCCGCTCAAACTTTTTGCAAGTTCTGCGCCACTTTTTGACTCTATCCAATTTGCATTTTCCGTGTTGAGTCTGCCATCATACCCCATTACAGATCTGCTTTCTAATTCTAACTCTCTTGCCCATATCACATCTGTTAAATCGCCATATGTGCAGCACATTACAGCACCTGATCCTTTATCTATTTCTGCAAGCGGATGAGCAAAAACAGGCACTTCCACATTGAATAAAGGTGTAAAAAGCGTTTTTCCGAAAAGATGCTTATATCGCTCATCATCTGGATGTGCTATCACAGCAGCACACGATACTAAAAGCTCTGGACGAGTGGTCTCTATAGTTATATATTCTTTTTCAATATCATTATTTTCGTTGCTGCTCACAAAAAACGGTATAGAATAATAATGCCCCGGATAAGATCGTGCTTCAAGCTCTGCCTGAGCCACAGCTGTTTGAAATGTAATATCCCAAAGTCCTGGAGCTTCTCCTAAATAGGCCTCTCCTCTTTCAAGATTATCTAAAAAATAAGACTGTGCAATTGCTCTAGACCTATCGTCAATTGTTTGATAAGTATATTTCCAGTCCACTGAAAGACCTAAAAACCGCCAAAGCTCTTTAAACTGCTTTTCATCCTCACTTGAAAGGCGGTTGCAAAGTTCTATAAAATTTTGTCTGCTAATCTTTTCAAAATCAGCATCTTTTAATTTTTCAGCATTTCCCTCATATTTTGGTTTATAATTCTCTTGATAAGGAAGTGATGGGTCACATTTCACACCATAAAAGTTTTGCACTCTGCGCTCTGTAGGAAGTCCATTATCATCAAAACCTAGAGGGTAGAAAACATCAAATCCTTGCATTCTTTTATATCTTGCAATCAGATCTGTATGAGTATATGAAAAAATATGCCCTATATGTAGCGACCCTGAAACAGTAGGCGGAGGAGTGTCAATAGAAAATGTTTCAGCACGCGATTTATTATTTTCAAAATTGTATACGCCTGCCTCTTCCCACGCATCAATCCAGTACTGTTCTATATTGTCAACAGTGGCTTTTTCGGGAATTGGTCTCATATCATTTATATGTAATATCTCCACCGTCATTTGGAACTAACACCACCCATGTATTTCCAGGTGCTAACATTATCTCTTTATCATCAAGAGTAGTCAATTTCAAAAGCGATTTATCGTCTTTCTTCTCCCATTTAATATCAAGCACTTTGCCACCAACCATCACTTTTCCAGTGCCTTTGCCCACAGGATGCATTTGCATTTCAGGATGCCCTGCAGGATCTATTTCTGGAGTTCCTGATGTGTCCATTTTAAGTGCTACTACATTAACTGCTGTAATTTGCTTATTAGTTAGTTTATCTATAAAAGGAGCACCCTCTTGCGTTCTTTTATAAACCTTATCCGCAGCATCATAATCCCACCCTGTAACAAACATACCGCTCATAGTGTCTGTCATCTGTGTAGCAGGAATGCCTAATTCTTCTACTGTGGAAAGCTGCCCCTCTTGAGCAAACGCAAACTGTGATTCAGGTGGCGCTTTATGATCTTTATCAGCCTGATCCAAAGCATCCTTTAAAGTATAATAATCATTATGCGGCGCATTAAGTCCGTTTCTGAAAAAGCCATTTGCACCAGCGTCCTCTTCTATAGTTTGAGAGCCTGCATCTCTTGCAACTTGCTGAAAGCGCTGACCATTAGAACCAGAAAACACAATAAGCCCTTTCATAGGTCCTACAATTGGTCCATCTGCAATTCTAAGCGACCTCACAGGGCCCACATTTTCTGGCATTTTAGAATTGAACACAGCTATAAATCTTGTTACTCCACCCTCTATCATAGTCTCCCAAACAATATCAGCATCTTGAAGACCTGTTTGCGGACGAGCATCAGGATCATTTTCAATTTTCACAGACACTGCAGGGCGGTTAACTACATCATTAGCCAAAACGTGCGTAAGAGGCCAAAACTTTGGAACATCAGGTGCGCCGTTTTTATCAGATGGATTAGAGCACGATGATAAACTAATACCTAAAACTATAACAAATGCTGTTGCTAATATACTATATAATTTCTTCATAATTATATACTAACAAATCTAAACTAGAAAAAATGTATTGAGTAGTAAATTATTTGTGAAGAGAACTATTCATATTTATGATGTAGATATTTATGAGATTTTTCTGAAAGCGGCTTTTCAAAATACTCAGAATAAAATGCTTTAACTTCCTCATTTTCATGACTTTTTCTAATTTTAGCATTTTCATCCTGTGAATAAAGCACGCTGGCTCTTTTTGCTTTCCAGCTTCCATCAAGCTGATCCTTTGCAGATATATGAGGCTGCCCGCCGCCGCCAATGCAGCCTGCCTCGCACGCCATAACTTCTACAAAATGATAATTATTCACCTCTCCCGATTTCACAAAATCATCCAAATTTGCAGCACCGTCAATTGCAGCCACTTTCAAAACTGTGTCACCAATTCTTACCTCAGATTCTTTTATACCTTTAAAACCTCTTATTTCGCAATAATCTACCACAGGCTGCTCCTCGCCTGTCAAAGTATCTTTTGCTGTTCTAATTGCAGCTTCCACCACGCCGCCTGAAACTCCAAAAAGAGTTCCTGCTCCTGAATATTCTCCCATAAGTTTATCAGCTTGGGAATCTTCTAATTTAGGCAATCTTATTTTTGCAGACTCTAGCATTTGTGCTAATTCACGAGTGGTCAAAACAGCATCTACATTTTTCACGCCATCATTTTGCATAGTGCTTCTATCAGCTTCAGCTTTTTTAGCAGTGCACGGCACAATTGTTGCAACAAACACATTTTCTGCTTTCAAATTATTTTTTTCTGCAAAATAGCTTTTCACTGCTGCACCGAAAATCTGCTGCGGAGATTTCACTGTTGATATATTATTTTTATATTCTGGAAAAAAGTTTTCTACTTGCCTAATCCATCCAGGGCAGCAGCTTGTAAACATAGGAAACGGTCCGCCATTTTCAATGCGTGAAATAAGTTCTGCAGATTCTTCCATAATTGTGACATCTGCTGCAAAGTTTAAATCAAACACATTATCAAATCCTAATTCTCTCAAAGATGTATATATTTTTCCAGTCACATCTGTGCCAAGCGGCAATCTAAAAAGCTCTCCTAAAGCAGTTCTCACTGCCGGAGCTATAGCCACCACCGTTTTAGTTTTTTCATCTTTTAGAGCCAATTCTACTCTGTCAATATGGCTAACAGCATCTAATGCTGCCACAGGGCATGATGCTATACATTGACCACAGAGCAAGCAATTGCTTTCATCAAAGTCGGTGTCTCCTGACGGCCTTGCAGCTCTTCCAAAGTCCTCTTTTTTCAAGGCTATAGAGTTGGTGCGAGTTTTTGCAGAGCATGTAGCCGCGCACCGAGAGCATAATATGCATTTATTAGAATCTATTGTAAGAGTTTTTCCGTGATAAACTTTGCTCTCATCTCTTTGATAAGGAGTCTTTGCTTTTGCACGAGTTTTCTGAACTGCTTTCAAAAACTCGCAGTTAATTTTGCGTGTGCATTTTCCACACGAAAAATCATGAGTATCTAAAAGTTTTTCCACAGCTGCTTTTTGCATTTGGTCTAAAGATTCAGATTTTGTGACTACTGATAAACCGTCTTCAAGATTTACCATACATGCGGGCTTTGCCCTCATTTTTCCAGTTTTGTCAGTCACTTCCACTCTGCAAAGCCCGCATTTGCCACGGTTGACTCCGCATGGCAAATAGCAAAGCGCTAAAATGCTAATATCATTTTTAAATGCAAACTCTAAAAGCGATAATTTACTGTCAGATTCTTCAACCTCAAAACTAACAGAGTCTATAATTATATTCATAAAATAAGTATACCAAATCTAAAGTCCTAAAACTTTTACTCGTGCTATTCTGCGATGGTCTATTTTTGAAACTACTAATTTCACACCTTTTACAATCACCACATCACTTAGTTTTGCTACACGACCTAATTTATGCATAATATAGCCTGCAAGTGTTTCATAAGGTCCGTCTTCAAGGGTCACGGAAGTCTTTTCAGTAAAGTCCTCTATACTTAAAGCGCCATCTAAAAATAGAGTTCCATCCGTTTTTCTAAAGAGCCCTTTTGTAGTGTTTTGATCATATTCATCATAAATCTCACCTACAAACTCCTCTAAAATATCTTCAAGTGTCACAATTCCGTCAGTGCCGCCATATTCATCTATCACTAACGCAATTTGCGAAGCATTTGCCTTAATAGATGCTAATGCCGGAATAATCATTGCAGTGCCTGGTATTCTCAAAAGCGGCCTTACAAAGTCAATTACTTTTTTATTCGTTTTAGAGTTTTTAGAGTATTCAAGAAGCAAATCTCTTATATGCACAAATCCCAAAACACCATCTAAATCATCATCTATCACAGGATACCGAGTAAACTGTGCTTGAGACACTGTTTTGATAATAGAAACTATTTTATCATCTGCTTCTAAAAAAATTACATCTCCTCTAGGCTTCATAACTTGCTCCACAGTTCTTTCACCTGCTTCAAAAATATCTGTTAAAATCTCTTTTTCCTCTGCTGGCAGTTCGTCATGCCCCATCACCATAGTTTTGAGTTCTGCTGTGGTAATTTCGTCTTTTGTCACTTCAGGATTTCCTCCCAAAATCTTCACCACTCCATTAGTAGAGCGTGATAAAAGCCAAACAACAGGCTTAACGGCTTTAGAGAAAAAATCTATAAATGATGATGTGACTCGTGCCACACCTATAGGGTTTGCCAATGCTATACGCTTAGGAACTAATTCACCAAAAACTAATGAAAGATATGCAATCACTAAGGTCAAAATAATCAAAATTGTAGTATATCTAACACCGTACGGCAGCCATGAAAATGCTGGCTCTAAATAAGGAATAATTGTAGCCGCGCCAAATGATGCAGACAAAAATCCTGCCACTGTTACACCTATTTGACCAGCAGATAAAAATCTATTTGGATCATTTGCTAGCTCAATTACGCGCTTTGACTTTTTATCAGTTTTAACTTTCAGCTGCTCTAATTGAGAGGATCTAAGTGTGATAAAAGCCATTTCTATAGCTGTGAACAAACCGCCTAACAGAGTAAAAATTAGTATTACTAATATATCAAAAAAAAGATTCAAATTATGCCCTTTATAATCAAATGTCTGTACTAGAGGTTAGCGTTTTAGAATCGTTAAATGTCCAGCTTTTATCAGTTAAAATATGTGCTAGTATAAGCCCTAATGCTATAGCGCATAAAACAGTAGCCACTTGAAAAAACCAAAAAATGCCCATATTAATCTCTTTTATATTAAAATAATAAAGCATATTATAAAGTGCAGCACCGGGGACCATTATCACAGATATTGCTACTGAAAAAGCAAGCCGCGGAATATGCCGCTTCACGCTAAAATAATTCGAAATCACACCAATTATCAAAGCTGCAAATAATGCTGCCGCGGCTTGCGGAATGTTAATATATCTTTCTTCAAAAAAGTAAATCAAATTTGCAAACATCCCTAAAACGCCGCAAACAAATGATAGTGCTAATGGGCATCTGAATAAAAATGCAAAACCAATCGTTCCAAAAAATGATGCTAGTGCAAAAATAGCAATAGTCAAAGCCTCAGGCGATGTAGCACTAATTGGTGGCACTGGAGCAAAACCTGTAACACCAGCTACCACCCAAAGCGCAAAACCTGCTACCAAAAGCACAGTAACAGCATATAAAATCCTTTGAAGCCCTGAAGAAAAATCTAATTTTGCCAAATCTAAAGCACCTGTAAACATAGGAAAACCTGGAATTATAAAAATCATACTCGCCACATATCCGCTCATAGCAATAGGTGTGCCATTATATAATAAATCCACCACATTAGAGCATAAAATATACACAGCTCCTGCAAGGACCACACTAGCTCCAATTGACGCAAACTGATTTATATTTTTCCGTCCCATATACCAGCGAAGTATCTGCCCAAATGCGCCGCCTATAAAAGCGCAAATAGCTGCTGGGAAATCAAGACCGATAATCAGCGATATTCCAGCACACCCTAAAGCGGACAAAGGTCCAATAATAGGGCTATCGTACGGCACTTTTCTAGCTTCAATAATGTTTAACTGAGTATTGAGCCAATCTAATTTTTCACGACTTTCATCTGCTTCTTCACGAGTTTGCTTTTTTACAGATTTCTTAATTTTTCTAATAAGCGGCAGCTCTAAAACAGCATCTTCTATTAAAGGCGATGAACTTTTTGTGCCGTAAACCGGCAAAGATTTATCATCTTTTATTTTATCTACCAGCTTTTCAAGTTCATAAATCCTATCAACATTCACATCCACAGTTGAAATATCATGAACTCTTGTAAGCGAATGGCCTTTAGATCTGCATGTGGAATTAATCTCTGTTAGCGTCACATGTGCTTGATTTTCAATTCCTAAAAAAGCAGCTGTGTCAGTCATAAACTCTTTCACTCCATAGCCGCCGCATCCTGACGAAAGCGCTAACACGCCTATTCGCATAACTGCATATGATTTCTGCTCTAATTCGTCAATAGTTTCGTGAAGAGGCTGCATAATTCTAGTTTATCATTATTTGATTGACCACAAATCTACTCAAATCAATCTACGCAATATCAGATGGCGGAGCACCAAATTGGTCCACTGGTGCTGTTTCAGAAAATCTAACATAATCGCCCTCAAATCTCAAAAAGACCACTCCTTGAGAGCCTCTTCTATTTTTGGCAATAAATAATTTTGCTTCATTTGAAAATGATTCATCCTCGGTGCCCGGAATCATAGCTCTGTGCAAAAGTAAAACCACATCTGCATCCTGCTCAATAGAGCCGGACTCTCTCAATTCGCTCATTTTTGGAGCAGAACGGTCCACATCTAATTCCGATTTAGAAAATGCAGCTCTTTTTTCAGATTCACGGTTTAGCTGTGAAAGAAGCAGAATAGGTATATTCAAATCTTTTGCAAGCAGCTTCAAATCACGAGTAAAATCGCTAATTATTTGAACTCTTGGCAGGGATGTGTCTAGCGAGTTTATCAAACCTAAATAGTCTATAATTAGCAAATCCATACCGTGAGCATGCTTCATTTGTCGTGCTTTTGATCTAATTTGCGGAATTGTGATTCCCGGAGGAGACTCTATAAATAAATTAGCGCCCTCAATTCGTGAGCGAATAATGTTTAGTCTTTCCCATTCATCATTAGTCAATTTATTAGGCTCTAAAAACTTATTATGATTTACTTTTGCCTCGGCAGAAAGAATTCTTGAATAAAGCTCCTCTTTTGACATTTCTAGCGAAATCATATAAACGCTATGCCCTTTTCTAATAGTCACATTTCGCGCAATGTCCACTGCTATAGCCGTTTTACCAATTCCAGGTCGTGCTCCTAAAACAATCATCTGACCATTAGCAAACCCATGAATTTTTTCATCTAATTTTTTGAAGCCTGTTTCCACGCCTAAAACATTATCGTTTTTTCTCATAGTTTCTAAATCTTCTAAAAGATGAGTGACTCCCACATTTAGCTTCTCTGACTCAGACTTTTGGTCCTCATTTGCTAAATCAAAAAGAGACTGCTGTGCAAGATTTAGAGCCTCATCAGCATCACCTGCTCCGTCTAAATGCCCCAGCTGAGCTATTTGAAATCCGCTCATAATCAGCTGACGCTGAATATATTTTTCATGAACTATATTAGCCCAATATGTCACATTAGAAGTGGTGGAGACGCTATCTAATAATTCAGTGATATAAACTTCACCGCCGATGCTATCTGCAAGCTTTTGCTTTTTCAAAGTGTCTACTAATGATATAGGCTCAGCAGATATACCCTTTTCATAAAGTTTATAAATCTGCTCAAGAATTATTCTATGTGGAGCATAAAAAAAATGTTGAGGTTTTAAAACTTGCACAATTTCTGCAATGGCATCTGCTGACATCAGCATAGCACCAAGTACAGACTTTTCCGCGTCTATATCACTTGGCAGATTGTCTAAATTATTTTCCACTATTTGGAACTATTTTTAATTTAACATCCACTTTCACATCAGGATGCAATTGAACCTCTACACTATGAGTGCCAGCTTCTTTTATATGGTCATGCGATTTTAGACTCTTTGAATCTAATTTGATTTTAGTGCTTTCATATATCGCATCAAGAATCTTATTAGCGCTCACGCTTCCATAGAGTTTACCTGTTTTAGTAGTTTTTACCTCAATAGCAATTTCACCAAAACTTTGCAAAGAATCAGCTACATCCTTTGCAGCAGATAAATCATTTTCTAATTTTGCCACTTGAGAACTAGCTAAAAGCTTCACATGCTTTTCAGCACCCTCTGACCATTTTTGAGCTAGGCCATTTGGTATAAGAAAGTTTCGGGCATATCCTGCTTTCACATCAACAATATCACCTGTGCGCCCAAGTTTGTCAACCGCTTTTGTCAAAATAATTTTAGCCATCATAACCCTCGCTTTTCGCTTTTTTAGGTACAAAAGGCATCAAAGCTAACTCTCTTGCATTTTTGATAGCACGAGCTACCTCTCTTTGCTGCTGAGCAGTCACACCTGTAATTTCTCTTGATCTGATTTTGCCTTTATCGGTTACGAATTTTTGCAAAATAGGAACATCTTTATATGTTACAGTTTTTACTTTAAACTCTTTTAAAGGGTTTACCTTTTTATATTTTAATTCAAAATTGCGTTTTTTATTTTTATATATTGGCATTTACAATTCCTTTCTTTTTATAAAAACGGATTTCCGCCATCAGTACTTAAAATATCTTCATCTGCTATTTTGCTATCAGCGCTAGTAGATGGTTTGCTGTCAGCTTCTTTACTTTGAGCCGCATTAGTTTGCTGAGACCAAGGACTCTCATCAGCCGAATTTGGTGTAGTGATATTTACAGCTGTTGTAGGCTCTGCGGGTGCTTGAGCATTTGCAGGGCTAGCCGGAGCACTATTGTTAGAGAAATTATTTTGAAAGCTGTTTGGCATAACACTATCATTTTGTGACATTCCGCGTGACACATCAGCTGTCTGATAAGCCAAACTCGGACCAATTTCAATCACTCTCAATCTAAAGTCTCTCACATTCACACCATCTTTATTTGTGTAATTATTTGGTTCTAAAGAGCCTCTTGCAATCACTCTCATACCTTTTTTGAGCGATTTGCTTATATTATCTGCAAGATTAGACCATGAAACGCAATTGAAAAAAACTGTATCTTGGTCTTTCCAATCGCCTGAGTTTCTGTCAAACTGTCTAGGAGTAGAAGCAATTGAAAAAGTTACATTAGGTGTATTTTTTTCGCCTAATACTCTATATTGTGGATCAGCTGTTAGATTTCCTACCACTGTTAAATATGTTTCGCCAGCCATTATACATTCTCCTTATTAAAGATTTTGAATCGTAAAACTTGATCATCTAAATGCAGCTGACGGTCAATTTCCTTTGAAGTCTTTGGCTGCGCTGTGTATTCAAATAGCACATAATTCCCATCATTGTGCTTTTTGATTTCATAAGCAAGAGTTCTCTTTCCCCAATTATCAACATGGTCAACAGTGCCTTTATCACTTTTTATCACCGTGCTTACTTTATCTATAAAGTCAGACACTTTTTCACTATTTAGAGATGAATCTAAAATAGTCATCATTTCATATTTTATCATATTTTCCTTTCGGGCTTACGGCTGCAAAACGCAGCAAGGTTTCACTTAACAGTTTATACTAATACGCAGTAAAACAAAATCAAAAAACAAAAACAAAAAGGCAAAATGCTAATAGAGTAGATTTTATAATCAAAAATGCTCTATCTGTTAGACTTATATTATGTATATTGTTTGCGCTATTGACGGAGCAAGCGGAAGCGGAAAATCTTCCACTGCACGAGCTTTAGCTAAAATGTTTCACCTTG
>JAITBJ010000017.1 GCA_031283665.1 Candidatus Opitulatrix cubana | reverse complement strand
GGCTCATCAAGCACATAAAGCACTCCCACTAATCCAGAGCCTATTTGCGTAGCAAGTCTTATTCTTTGAGCTTCGCCGCCTGAAAGAGTGGCAGCAGAGCGTGCAAGCGTTAAATAATTCAGCCCCACATTTAGCAAAAAATCTACGCGAGTGGAAATCTCTTGAATCACTTGAGCAGCAATTTTCGCATTAGATCCTTTCAGATTCAAAGCCTTAATCCATACAGATAAATTATCTATTGAAAGCGTGCAAACATCGTATATATTGCACTTTTTAATTCTCACAGCTAGCACATCATCTTTTAGTCTAGCGCCTTTGCAAAGCGGACAAGGCGCCTCTCTCATAATAGATTCATATCTAAATCGTGCATAAGAAGAATCTGTCTCATCATAGCGCCTTTGCAAAATAGGCACTACACCCTCAAAGCCGCTAGTTTTGCGCCTCAACCCTCCCCACTGATCTCTCCATTCATCATACACTTTAAACTTGTATCCAAAAAGAATTGAGTCTAATTGCTTTTTAGTTAAATCTTTTAGAGGACTGTCTAGATCAAAATCTAATTCATTTGCAAGTTGCTGCAAAATACTTTGAAAATACTGTCCTGAAATGCCCATAGACTGAATAAACCCACCATCCATTGCAGGCAGATTTTTATCTACTACTACCAACGCAGGATCAATTTCAGATTTTTTACCAATACCGTCGCATTCAGGGCATGCTCCATATGGTGCGTTAAATGAAAATGTACGCGGCTCTATATCTGTTAAAGTTAACTCGTGCCCATTAGGGCAAGCGCGAACAGATGAAAAGTTTCTAAACTCATACGGCGCTGCGTCCATTTTGCTAACTATTTGCACAGTCATTAAATTATGTGCTACATCTAAAGCTGTTTCTATTGAATCCACCAATCTTGATTTAGCATTTTTATCTACTACTAAACGGTCTACTACTACTTCTATATTATGACGCAGATTTTTCTCTAATGTGATTTTGTCTTGAAGCTCAAGCACTTCACCATCTACTCTAACTCTCACAAATCCTTGCTTTTTTAGATTTTGAAAAAGATCTTGATATTCCCCTTTCCTATCTCTTATCACAGGTGCTAACACTAAAAACTTTGTGCCCTCTTCTAATTCCAAAATAGCATCTGCCATTTGACCTGGGGTTTGAGACTCGACCTGTGCATCGCATTTAGGACAGTGCTGGGTTCCCACTCTAGCAAAAAGAAGTCTCAAATAATCATAAATCTCTGTAATAGTCCCCACAGTAGATCTAGGATTTTTATTAGTAGACTTTTGGTCAATAGACACCGCTGGTGAAAGCCCCTCTATAAAATCTATATCAGGTTTATCCATTTGACCTAAAAACTGTCTAGCATAAGCAGAGAGCGATTCTACGAATCGCCTCTGCCCCTCTGCAAAAATAGTATCAAACGCTAAAGAGGATTTGCCTGATCCAGACAAACCTGTAAACACATTTAAAGAGTTTCTAGGAATAGTCAAGTCTATATTTTTTAGATTATGAACTCTTGCACCTTTTATAGATATAACATCTTTTACAGATTTACGAGTTTCAGGCATAAATTAAGTCTATCAAATTATTGTCTTTTTCACATTTGTGCTTGCTAGAAAACTCACCAGCAGCAAAGCCGCACAAAAGATGCTAACAGGGATTGCAGACCCAGTAGCAAAAACTAATGCAGATGCTATTAAAGGAGAAAGCCCTCCGCCTAGCGCAGATGAAATCTCACGCGGCAGTGTAACTCCTGTAGTGCGATAAGATGCTGGAAAAAGAGAGGAAAAATAAACTCCTTGAGGCGAGTTTAGTGCTGCCACTAATGCATATCCTAAAGACGTAACTATATAGACTAGTATAGTATTTTGAGTGTTGAAAAGTGCAAATGCTAGAAATAAATAAACTCCTGTAGCACATTGTAAAAGTCTTTGAGAGCGTGCTGCTCCTAATTTATCTGTAAGAATCCCGCCTATATAAGCTGAAGGTATTGAAAAAGCAGCAGAAACTAAAAGAATTTGCGGCACATCCACTGCATTTATGCCTATAACTGTCAAATAAGTGGCAAAAAAAGTATGAACTATATAACTTGCTGAATTCGCACCTATATTTACAAGGAAAACTCTAAACATTGGACCAATACTTTTTTTGCCAGCGTTTTTTATTGGGGATGCAGAAACTTTTTTAGACTTTTTCAAATTCAAAAACTGATCTGTTTCACTCAATTTGATTCTCATAAAAAACGCTACTATTGTAATAATAATAGATGATAGAAAAACTGCTCTCCATGAATAGCTAATTAAGCTATTTCCCGAAAGCACTTTCACAATAGTCCAAACTGCCGCGCCCAAAAATGTACCCGTTGTGGTGCCAACGAACACAATTGAGGTCCATCTGCCTTTCTTTCCCTCTGGCGCGGCTTCAGCTAAATAAACTAATCCAGCAGCCTGCTCTGCTCCCGATCCTAATCCTTGCAAAACTCTCAAAATCACTAATAAAATAGGTGATATAATTCCAGCTGTATTGTAATCGGGTAAAAGTCCAATTGCAAATGTAGAAAATCCCATTAAAAAAAGCGTAAAAACTAAAACAGATTTTCTCCCTTTTGTGTCTCCTATATGTGAAAATATAAAACCGCCAATAGGTCGTGCAAAAAAGCCTACTGCAAAAGTGCCAAGTGATGACAAAATACCAAGCTCATATGACACATTTGGAAAAAATGTTTTTGAAAAAACTAATGCAGCACCTGTTGCATAAATTGCAAAGTCATAATTCTCTAAAGCAGTGCCTATCCATATAGCTGCTGGTTGCAATTTTGAGTTTTTCATACTATACTTAGTATATGGCAAAATATGAAAAAGTTGAACTGCTCTCCCCTGCTGGTGAATTAGACTCACTAAAATCTGCTATAGCTTTTGGCGCTGATGCGGTTTATTTTGCTGACAAAAACTTTGGTATGAGAACAGCATCGAAAAATTTTTCAGAATCTGATTTTGAAAAAGGTCTAGAGTTTGCACGCAAAAATGGCGTGAAAGCATATATCACTGTGAATATAGTACCGTCAAATGAAGAGATTGAAAATCTAAAAAACTATTTTTCATTTTTGAATACTAGCAAAGCTAATGCTGTGATTATTTCTGATATAGGCATTATGGAGTTAGCAAAAAAATATGCACCTGCTCTTGATATACATATTTCCACCCAAGCAGGAGTCACAAATTATTATACAGCTAAAAAGCTTTATGAGCTTGGTGCTAAAAGAGTGGTGCTTGCAAGAGAGCTATCTATTGAAGATATTGCTCTAATTTGTGAAAAAACTCCAGCTAATTTAGAGATAGAATGTTTTGTTCACGGTGCTATGTGTATGAGTTTTTCAGGTAGATGTTTATTAGCGCAGTATTTAACAGGTAGAGATGCAAATCATGGAGACTGCCCTCAAGCTTGCAGATGGGAATATAAAATAGTGGAGGCTAAACGCGATAATATGCCTATAGATTTGATAGAGGACCAAACTGGAACTACTATTATGAACGCACAAGATATGTGTATGATAGAGCATATAGATGATTTAGTAAATGCTGGTGTAAAAAGTTTAAAAATAGAGGGTAGAGCAAAATCTGCTTATTATACAGGAGCAATCACAAACGCTTATAGAGTGGCAATTGACTCATATTATAATAATCAGCCTGCTCCAAAATGGGCACTAGAAGAAGTTAATAATGTTTCACACCGTGCATATTCTACCGGCTTTTATTATTCAGGAAAAATGAGTGAGGGCAGACGCACTCCGCCGTCCCAAACCTATAATACTGGTTATATTAGAAATTATAAATTGCTAGGGAATGTTATTGAAAAGCCCGGCGGAGTGCAAAGTAATTCAAAAGCACTTATAGAAACAAGAAATTATTTTCAAACAGGTGATACCGTTGAAATTATAATGCCTGGAAAAGAGCCTATTAAAACTAAAATCTGTGAAATAATTGACAAATCTAATGCAGCTATAACAGTTTCAAATAAACCCATGGAAAAGGTGCTATTAGAGTTTGAAAACGCTGAAAATACCCACTTCCCTATCCCCACAGGTTCATTTATTAGAAAAGAATTATCTGATTCGTATCCTTCATAGTAAAATCCATCTAATATGTTAAAATAAATGTATGGTAAATAGCAGTAATAATAGAGCAGGGCAATTAGCAGAAAAAAAAGATCTTATAAATGTGGATGATGTGTTAGGAAAATACTATGATCTAAAGCCTGATGTAAATGAAGAAACTCAAAAAGTGGTATTTGGCACTTCAGGGCATAGAGGATCATCTCTGACAAAATCATTTAATGAAAATCATATTTTAGCCATCACTCAAGCAATATGCGAATATAGAAAAAGTCATAACATTGGCGGCCCTCTTTTTATAGCTTTTGACACACATTGCTTATCTATGCCAGCATACAAATCTGCTATAGAGGTGCTAGTAGCCAATAATGTAAAAGTGTTTACAGATTCCAGACTTTCTTGGACTCCGACCCCATCGCTCTCACACGCAATTTTGAAATATAATAAAAACTCTGATGGCAGTTTGCGTTTGTCAGGCTCTAATGCGGCAGACGGAATAGTAGTGACACCATCTCATAATCCGCCATCAGATGGTGGCTTTAAATACAACCCGCCAAATGGAGGACCAGCGGACACAGATGTCACAAATTGGATAGCTGCTCGCGCAAACGAAATACTTTCAAAAAATATGGAGGGTGTAAACCGTAAACCGTATACTCGCGCAAAAGATTCTGAACTAATAAAAAGTTATGATTTTAGAGCAAATTATGTAGAAGATTTGCAAAATATAATAAATATGGATCTGATTCAATCAAGTGGACTTCATATTGGCGCGGACCCGCTCGGCGGTGCATCAGTAGAATACTGGGAAATGATAAGTGAATACTATAAACTCAATTTAGATGTGGTCAATGATAAAGTAGATCCGCAATGGGCGTTTATGCATCTTGATTGGGATGAAAAAATCCGTATGGACTGCTCATCTGTTTACGCTATGGCTGGTCTTGCTCAAATTATGAAAACCTCTAATAAATACGATATTGCTACAGGAAATGACGCTGATTCAGATCGCCACGGAATTGTAACTAAAACAGGTTTAATGAATCCAAATCATTATTTAGCAGTAACTATAAATTATCTTTTCAATTCTGAAAACAGAGGAAACTGGAATAGCAATATAAGCGTAGGCAAAACGCTAGTCTCTTCAAGGATTATAGACAATGTAGTAGCAGGAAACGGTAGAAAATTATTAGAAGTGCCTGTAGGATTTAAGTGGTTTGTGGACGGACTAATAAACGGGACAATTGGTTTTGGCGGTGAGGAATCGGCTGGTGCATCATTTTTGAAATTAGACGGAAGCGTCTGGACCACAGACAAAGATGGGATGATTTTAGATCTGTTAGCTAGCGAAATTATGAGCAAAACTGAAAAATCACCATCTGATTTATATAATGAACTGACTGAAAAATATGGGACACCTTATTATGAAAGAATAGATTCTGCTGCCACACTTGAACAAAAAGCAAAATTAAAATCTTTAAAAGTTGATGATGTGAAATCTGCCACTCTTGCAGGAGAGCAAATTACTAATAAATTGACAAAAGCACCTGGAAACGATGCTGCTATTGGAGGCCTAAAAGTGGAAACGCGTGATGCGTGGTTTACAGCGCGCCCATCTGGCACAGAAAATGTTTATAAAATCTATGCAGAGTCATTTATATCAGAAGACAATTTGCATTTAGTACAAAAAGAAGCTAAAAAAGTAGTAGATGAATCTCTGAAATAAAATCCAAAAATAAAATGTTCACACCATATAAAAAAGTTTTCAAATATCCAGGTGCATTCCGTTTTGCATTTATTGGGATTTTTTGTCGTTTTCCACAGCCTATTTATCAAATGGCTATATTATTTGTGGCATATCATTATACTTCCTCTTGGACAATTCCTGCTGCTTTGAGCTCTACAGTGGCGCTAACGTACGCTGTTTCTGTTCCGTTTATAGCAGCACTAATTGACAAATGGGGTCAATCATATATCAGTATTAGATTAACAATTATCTATATAGCATCTATGTTAGGAGTAATTTTTTCATTTTTATATTCTGCTCCCTTGCCTTGGTTATTTATTTTCACTGCTCTAACAGGAGCTTCTCAATACTATTATGGATCTCTAACTAGAATGCGATGGAATTATATTGTAAAAAATCCTAAACATTTGCACACAGCTTATGCTTTTGAAACAGCAGCAGATGATTTTGTATATATTCTAGGACCTGTAATAGGTGTGATTTTAGCCACAGGAGCATATCCTATTATTTCATTAGTAATTGTTGTAGCAATTGCAGGCATTTTCAATATCGTATTTTATAATCTAAAATCTTCCGAACCTCCTATACTTCAAATCTCAAAAGAGCAAAAACAAAAAGATAAAGACTTTGTAAAGCCTCTAATCAAAATACACGGAGTATCATATTGCATAGCAGGAGCTGGGGTTTTAGGTATAAACTTTGGTATTATAAATGTAACAATTCCTGCTATTTACACACATGCAGGGTTATCAACTATTTCAGGGTTTATTCTTGCTATAGGCTCTGTAGCTTCATTAGTAGCTGGTCTGCTTTACGGACTTATTCATATAAAGCTCGCACAAACAAAAAGAATGGTAATTTTATTAGGAATTGATATTGTGATTTTGATAAATTATATATATTTATATAACAATTTATATTTTATACCGATTATAGTTTTTTGTTCATCAGCTGCGATTGCTCCTATTTTCACTGTGCTAAATACTTTAATTCGCGACACTGTTCCAGATGCTCGCCTAACGCAAGGCTTCTCTTGGCTTTCATCAGCGGTAAATCTAGGAACAGCTTTAGGCTCACTTATTGCAGGAATCACAATTGACAATATATCTATTCAAGGTTGTATGATAGCGTTAGTAGCGTGCATGTTTGCTTGGGTTATAATATCTTTTATATGGGGGAAATTTTTAAAACTTTCCAGTTAAATTACACTAAAATATAGTGCTAAATTGTGATACAATATAATAGTGAAGAAAGTATACTATATAATTATTGGTTTTATAAGTTTGCTTCCTATTATTGGAGGAGCGTATGGATTTGCAAATGTAAATCACTCATATGCAGATGATTCTACTAGTGCTACAAAGACCAAATATGATCCTATTTTAATATCATCACAAATCACAGATCCAAATAATTTATTAGCTGCAGACAAACCGCAAATTTTGTCTATATTTCAAAAAGCGCAGGAGCAGTCAAATATAAAAGTGTACTGCATATTTGTGCCAGATTTTTCTAATCCTCCCGATCCTGATGCTTGGATAGATCAAACTGCAGCAATGTCAAACTTAGATAGTCAGTCAGTTTTATTTGCAGTAGCTACTCAAAGCGGGAAAACAGCTATTTTTATACCGAAAAATAGTGAAAAACTCTCAAAACGCAATTTAGAAACAGTTTCGCCATCTGTAGTTCAGCTGCTTTCAGTATCTGCTTGGTCAGAAGCTGTAATTGAGTTTACAAAAGAAATCACTGCACAAGCCGATGCTAACAGTTTGTCACCGTTCATAATTGCTGTAATTACACTAATAATTATCGGAGCTATTGCGGGATTGCTTTATTTATTTATTTTCAGAAAAAAACTGCAAAAAAGTAAAGATAAACCAAAGCGACTAAAGAGAATTGAGACTGTTCCAAGAATTGAATAAATAAATAAAGCAACTTTATTCATGGTTAACTCAAAAATCTTATAGCCTCTTTTACACCTTCCACAGCCGTTTGCGCTTCAGCAAGTGTGTTATAAACTCCAGCAGAAAATCTCACAGATGCATTCGCGCCAAATCGCTTATGTATAGGAGCGGCGCAATTATGCCCTACTCTGCAAACAATTGACAAATCATCAAGAAACTGGCCTAAGTCATGCGGATGAACGCTTTCGTGAAAAAATGAAATTATTCCTATTCTATTATCTAGCGCTTTTGGTCCTATTATTTTTATACCGTTTATATTTTGAACCTCAAGAAGTTTTTCAGCAATTTTACTCTCATAATTTTCAATCGTTTCAAAAGAAGTTTTATTCAATTTATTTACAATCTCTCCAAATGCTATCATTTGTGAAATAGGCGGTGTACCTGCTTCAAGATGAGCAATTCCATTTTTATAAACAACTTCTAAACTATTAGAATTATTATTAGTTTTCTCAAAATAAACATCATCTACAGTTCCACCGCCAACAATAAAGTTTGGGAAATTTGGAAGCAGCTCTTTTTTGCAGTAAAGAAATCCTAAACCTGTTGGTCCATAAACTTTATGAGCAGAAAATGCTGCCATTTCGCAATCTATATCAAATAAATCAACTTCAATATGCCCTACAGATTGTGCAGCATCAACTATCAAGTCGGCACCTACTTTATGGACTGCTTCGCTAATTTTTTTCAGTGGAGCAATTGCACCTGTAACATTTGAAATATGAGCAAGTGCCGCCACTTTTGTGTTTTTAGATATTTTGTCTATCACACTATCTACTGTGATTCTTCCATTATCATCCACATTAGCTATCTTTAACGCAGCTCCTGTTTTATCTGCAAGAGCTTTCCAGGGCAGCAAATTTGAATGATGCTCGGCTATGCTAATTATTATTTCATCATCTTTTTTTAATTTATTTGAATAATAATTAGCAGCAAGATTCAGTGATTGAGTCGCGCCGCTTGTAATAATTAAAGCAGCATCATCTGGTTTTGATGTTATAAGATTTAAAGTGTTTTGCCGGGCTTGTTCATAAAGTTCAGTAGCTTTTGTAGATAAAGAACTTATTCCGCGAGATATATTTGCATAGGAGCTTATATTAAATAAACTTTCAAGTTCTATAACGCTTTTAGGTTTTAGCGCTGAAGCAGCAGTATCTAAATAAATTAGCTTTCTGCCGTTATATTCAATATCAGATTCTGGAAAAGATGAATTAAAAACAGAAGTGGCAAACAATGAGTTTTGCATACTGCTTTTTGTCATTATTTTTATTAAGCTCTTTTACGAGTTAGCTCTGCAAAATCCACATTAACTATTTTTGGAGCATCTAATCCTTGAACAGCTTTTTTAGTAATTACCACTTCTGCTATATTAGGGTTTGATGGTATTTCAAACATAATCGGTTCAAGAGTTTTTTCCATAATAGACCTCAAACCTCTAGCACCAGTTTTAAACTGAGTAGACTGTTTTACAATTTCTCTCAAAGCGTCTTTTTCAAATTTCAGCTTCACATCATCTAATGCAAAAAGCTTTTTAAACTGCTTCACTAAAGAATTTTTTGGTTCTGTCAAAATCCTTAACATTGTTTCTTCTGATAAATTATCTACAGATGTGATTACAGGAAGGCGACCAATTAGTTCAGGAATTAATCCAAACCGTTGCAAATCTAATGGTCTAACATTATCAAATATATTATGCTCAATTTCGCTATTTTTCAGTTTTGCTCCAAACCCAATTTTAGCTGATGTATCACGCGCTTTCAAAATTGCTTCCAACCCATCAAAAGCTCCTCCCACTATAAAAAGTATATCTTTTGTGTCTATTTGCACAAGATCTTGACCAGGATGCTTTCTACGGTCTACAGTATTTTTTTCAGGTATATTTGCTGTAGTTCCCTCAATAATTTTTAGTAAAGACTGCTGCACACCCTCACCGGAGACATCTCGTGTGATTGTAGGATTATCGCCCTTGCGTGATATTTTATCTATTTCATCTATATATATTATTCCCTTTTCAGCTTTCTGCACATCACCATCAGCGCTTTGAACAAGACGAACTAAAATGTTTTCTACATCTTCGCCTACATAACCTGCTTGAGTTAAAGTGGTTGCATCTACTATTGCAAACGGAACTTTCATAATTCTAGCTAATGTTTGTGCTAAATAAGTTTTACCAGTGCCTGTATTTCCAATTATCAAAACATTTGATTTATTAATTTCAGTTTCATCTTTCGTAATGCCGTTTTCTATCGCAAGTATTCTTTTATAATGATTATAAACTGCAACACTCAGCGCCTGCTTTGCATTGTCCTGCCCTATCACATATTCTGATAAATGATTGAATATCTCTTTTGGTGTAGGAAGATTATTTACATCTATTACTTTTTTACTAGATTCAGGTTTTTGCGGTTTATTAGCATCTAACATTCCTTGAGCCACTCGCAAACATTCATTACATATATAAACGCCCGGACCTTCAATTAGCTGATCTACAAGAGACTGAACTCTACCACAAAAAGAGCATGACAGCTCAATTTCAAAACTGTTAGCCATTATCTTCTTTTTTTCTATATCCTAAAACTTCGTCAATCAAACCATACTCTTTTGCAGATTTAGCATCTAAAATCTTATCACGCTCAATATCTTTTTGAATATCTTCTAATTTTTGATTTGAGTGTTTTGCAAGAGTTTCTTCAAGCCAAGAGCGCATTCTCAAAAGTTCTTTTGAATGAATCTCTATATCAGTGGCTTTTGCATATTGACTGCCACCGAAAACAGGCTGATGAATTAAAACTCTAGCGTTTGGCAATGCAAGGCGTTTACCTTTTTCACCTGATGCTAGCAAAACAGCAGCAGCTGATGCCGCTTGACCTAGGCAAACAGTCTGGATTTGTGGACGAATATATTGCATAGTGTCATAAAGTGCTGTCATAGCAGTAAACGAACCACCTGGAGAATTAATGTATAAGGTTATATCTCTTTCAGGATCTAATGATTCTAACACTAAAAATTGTGCCATAATATCATCTGCAGAAGCATCATCTACTTGCACTCCCATAAACACAATTCTATCCTCAAAAAGCTTTGCATACGGATCAAGATATTTTGTACCATAAGGAGTTTTCTCTTCAAACTGCGGCAGTATATAACGCGCTTGCGGTGCAAGACGATTTGCTCTACTTATAAACTTTGATTCATCACTCATAATTATTCTCCTATTTTGAAGTCTTTCACATCTTCTATCACATGATCTACAAAACCATATTTTTTAGCCTCATCAGCGGTAAACCAATTATCGAGCTCATTATCAGATAAAATCTGATCAAGAGTTTTGCCCGTTTGCTTAGCAGTCAATTCTGATAAAACGTGTCTCATATGCAAAATCAACTCTGCTTCAATTCTCATATCTGTAGCAGAGCCGCCAATTCCTCCTGCAGGCTCGTGCATCATAATTCTAGAGTATTTAGTAGCAAACCGCTTTCCCTTAGCTCCTGATGAGAGCAGAAATTGCCCCATAGAAGCAGCAAGACCCATTGTGATTGTGCAAACATCTGGTTCTATAAGCTGCATAGTATCATAAATAGCCATACCTGCTGTGATAGAGCCTCCAGGTGAATTTATAAAAAGCCATACATCTTTTTTACTATCTTGATTTGCAAGCAGCATAAGCTCAGCACAAATTAAATTAGCACTGTCTTCATCTACTTGAGTTCCCAACCAAACTATTCTTTTCTCTAAAAGCTTTTTATAAATACTTTCCTCTAAAGAAAGTTTTTGATCTTTCTCTTTTTCGCTTTCATTAGTCATTATTTTTCATCTCCTTGATTTTTAATTAAAAAACTACTAATATCTACTTTTTGACCATCAGTGTCTTTTACCTTAATTAGTTTTAATGCCTCATTTACAGATTTGCTCTGCCCTAATTCTCTCAAAACTCCAGGCATTTGACCGCTTTGCTCCATAACTTTCATAAAATTTTCCGGAGGCATATTATACCTCATAGAAAGATTTACCACATAATTAGTAAACTCTTCTTTTGATATTTTCACATCTAGCTTTTCGCCAAGTGAATCTAAAATAAATGATATTTTCAGATTCTCTTTCACATTATCAAAAACTTTCTTCTCATCAGGCTTTTGCAATTTCTGACCGCGCTTTTTCATATCTTCTATATGAGCTTTAGCTGTGTCATCTATCACAACTTTTGGAACTTCAACACTTATATCAGATGCTAATTTTTTAATAAACTTATTTGAAATCTCATTTACTTGCAAAGATTTTTTATCTTCAATTACTTCTTTTTTCACATCCTTTTTCAAATCTGATAAAGTATCAAAATCTGAAACTAATTTAGCGAAGCTATCATCTAGTTTTGGAAGTTCTTGCTCTTTTACGCCTAAAACCTCTATATCTACATTAGCCTGCTTTCCAGCAGCATCACCTTTGTCCATTACAGTTTTAAATGTTTTCTTCTCGCCTGCTTTCATACCAATAGTTTGCTCATCTAAACCTGGAATCATATTATCTGTACCAATCTGATATGAAATCCCAGAAGAAGAATCTACTACTTTTCCATCAGCGCTTGCCTTCAGATTAATAGATATATAGTCCCCTCTTTTTGCGGCTCTATCAACAGCTTTAAGCGTCGCATAGTTTAAACTCATCTGCTCTAATTTTTTCATAATATCATCTGCTGTCACGCTAACCTTGTCAACAGTGACCTCAAAATCTTTCAAATTTGGTATATCTATTTCAGGTCTAACCTCCATAGTAGCAGTAAACTCTAAATTATCAACACCTGATTTTGCAGGATCTGGATAATGAGTTATGTCAATTTTAGGCTCTGTTAAAGGTTTTATGCTTTTTTCATCTAGCGCATTATAATAAGCATTTGATACTATTTTTTCTAATGCAAGAGAAAAGGTGTATCCAGGACCAAATTGCTTATCTATTATAGGTTTTGGTATATGACCTTTACGAAATCCTGGTATTTTTGCAGTTTTTGAAAGCTCTTCATATTTTGCATCTATTTCAGATTTCATATCATTTTTATCAAGTGTGACTATAAGTGTTTTATTAGTTTCAGAGTTATTTTTTAACTGTGTTTTCATATATTTAGTCTATCAGCAAACACTAATAATCGCAAGATAGTTATCTATTTTAAATTACGCTAGGTGCGAAATTAGTCCTCTTACTAATTGTTGCGATTTTTCCATTTTATGATAGTATATTATTAACACAGTTTTGCTGTGAAAAACTATAATTCGGGATGTAGCGCAGGTTGGTAGCGCATCTGTTTTGGGAACAGAGGGTCGCAGGTTCAAATCCTGTCATCCCGACAGAAGAAATAACAAGCTAAAGCAGTTTAGACACGGTGATATTTTCCAAAAATATATTGTTCTTTTTATAAACTGTTTATATGGAAATGATAAATAAAGTATTTAAACTAAAAGAACGAGGAACAAATCTAGCTACAGAAGTAAGAGGTGGTTTAGTAACCTTTTTTGCTATGAGCTATATAGTGGTCCTCAATCCCCTAATTGTGAGCGGAAAAGATTCTACCGGAGCTATACTTGGCGAAAATAGAGTTGCAGCTATGACTGCTTTAGTGGCAGGAGTGTTAACTATTTTGATGGGATTAGTGGCAAATGCTCCTATGGGATTGGCTACTGGACTTGGTATAAACGCTTTAATAGCAGTGACTGCTACCACTCTTCCTAATGCTACATGGCCTGACATTATGGGCTTGGTGGTTATAGAGGGTGTGATAATGCTTATATTAGTGCTTTCCGGATTTAGACGCGCTATTTTTGCAGCTGTTCCCCAGGAGCTTAGAACCTCTGTAGCAGCAGGTATAGGACTTTTTATTGTGCTAATAGCTATGGCAGATTCACATTTTGTAAGTCAAGGAGACGGCACACCTTTAACACTTGGAAGTAAAGGCGAATTGCAAGGTTTGCCGCTAATAATTTTTGGAATTGGAATCTTATTAACATTTATTCTCTTTGCAAAAAAAGTAAAAGGCAACGTTTTAATCTCAATAATTGTTTGCACGCTTTTAGCATTTGCCCTACAAGCCTTTACACATATGGGTCTTTCTGCTACTAGTCAAAACGGTATAGGATGGGCATTAAGTGTGCCCACTATTCCTCAAAGCATTGTCTCTATACCAGACTTTTCACTTTTTGGGCAGTTTGACATTTTTCATGCTTGGACAGTTTTGAGTCCTATAACAGTGGTAATGCTTATATTTTCAATTTTGCTTACAGCATTTTTCGATGGAATGGGGACTATGTATGCAATTTCTAAAGAAGCTAATTTAGTAGATAAAGATGGAAACCCTATAGCAGCAAAAGAGATTTTCATAGTAGACTCTTTAGGGAGTATATCAGGTGGACTTTGTTCGATAGCGCCAAACACCATATTTGTGGAATCGTCCACAGGAATTGCAGAGGGTGCAAAAACTGGTTTAGCATCTATTATTACAGGATTATGCTTTTTGCTAACAACATTTTTAACACCGCTTATCACATCTGTGCCTATGGAAGCTGTAGCACCTGCATTAATTTTTGTAGGATTTTTGATGCTAAAAGAAATGAGTAAACTCAATTGGACGGCGCTAGATACAGCAATACCCGCATTTTTGATAATGGTTTCAATACCTTTTACATATTCTATTACAAATGGAATTGGAATCGGATTTATCTCTTATGTGATTCTAAAAATAGCACAGAAAAAAGCAAAAGATATTCATCCGTTATTATGGATTGTATCAGGAGTTTTCCTAATATACTTTCTCCAAGTAGCTTTTACCCAATTACTTAATATACTGTTTTAGATTTTTTATATCTTAAAAATCTTCTTACGGTGCGGGAGTTTTTCCTTAGCATCATTCTTATTATGAAAACAGCTGCTGCTATTATACATATCACAAACGCTATAAATGAGTTTACTCTCCAAAATGAGAAAAACTGATAAGAGTAGTCAATTCTAACTAGTTCTATAAATATGCGTCCAAAAGTGTACCAGATAATATATATATTAAAAATGCTTCCTGGAATCAGTGTCGATTTTGAAGAAGAGTAATAACTCTTTATGAGTTTATAAATTAAAAATGCACCTAGCAGATTCCAAAGTGCTTCATATAAAAATGTGGGATGATAAGCTACTCCTGATGAGTCTACTTGCAAACCCCAAGGCAGAGTAGTTGGAAATCCATAAAGCTCTCTATTGAAATAATTTCCAAACCGTCCCACAGCTTGCGCAACTAATAAACAGGCGCTCACCAAATCCAATAAACTCACAAACTCTATATCTTTTTTTCGGCAAAATACAAAAGCGGTGATAACGCCAAATGCCACACCTCCCATAATGCCTAAACCGCCCTCCCAGATTTTTAATATATTTATAAGAGCTGCAGGTGATGAAAAATATGTATCTGGAACTGTGATACAGTGGAAAAGTCGTGCACCGATTATTGAAATAGGCAAAACCCAACAAAGCATCTCCAAAAGAGTTTCAAAGTCTAAAAGAGCGGGACTGAATCGCTTCACTAGTCTCAAAAGCAAGAACGCTGCAAGACAAACCCCTGCCAAAATGCAAAGAGCATAAATACGAATTGTAAGCGGTCCAATTTGAAATGAGTTGATTGGTGGAGATGGTATAAAAGATGGTACAAAATCTGCTAAACTATTTTTCATCAACATCAGCAATTTGTTTTTTATTCTTTTTCTTCAACGGGTGAGAGCCTTGCGCCAATGCTCTTGTGCAGAGTATAAAACCTGTATGACCTATCATTGAATGAACTGGGCGAACTGCAAGACCTTCTATATGCCAAGGTCTTCTAATTATTTCAAAACTATCAGGATCAGACCAGCAATTTGCTTCACGAATTTTTTCTGTGAGGCGAGAAAGCTGAGTCACAGTAGTGATATAACACACTAATATCCCTCCAGGCTGCAGAGCAAAATAAGCAGTTGATAAATAATTCCAAGGATCAAGCATATCAAAAACAGCAGATGAAAAATAATTTTTATATTTCAGAAAAAATTCGCCTCCTAAAGAAGAGCCACCCTCTAAAAAAGAACCATCATCTAAAGAAGAGCCATCCTCTAAAGAAGAGCCACCCTCTGAAAAAGGGCCACTGTCTGCTGAAGAGTCTTTTTCTTTAGGAAGTGGGTCAACTATCACTTTCCAGTTTTTCCTCTCACCCACATTCTCGACTGCTATTTTTGCAAATTTTTCTTCTTTTTCAAATGAGATTAATTCGCCTGTTTCACCTAAAATTTGCAAAATATAAGATGCTAGCGAACCTGAACCTAATCCGCATTCTAAAACTCTATCCCCTGCTTTAATGTCAGCTTCTAAACAGATTTGAGCAGCATCTTTTGGATAGATAATAGCAGCACCTCGCTTCAGGGCAAGAGCAGTGTCTGCATATTTAGGACGCATTGCAATATATTGTTCGCCTTTTTCATTTTCCACTAATGATGCATAAGGTTTTCCTATTATATTATCATGCTGCATCACACCTTTATGTGAATGAGAAACGCCACCTTTTTCAAGTACAAAAGTAAACGGTTTTCCTTTCGCATTTTTCAGCTGCACTCTGTCTCCAACAGTAAATACGCTCTGGTTTCTAGCCATATTTACATGCTACACTAAATATATGGAAAGATATATTAAAACTCTGAAGTTTGAAAGAGCTTGGCGCTTTAGTTTAGCAGGTGCAATTGCAAGAATTAGCTTTTCGTCAACTGTTTTAGCACTACTTTATACACTTCGACATATTTACGGTTCATGGGCAATGGCCGGAATTATTTCCGGATCAATGTTAATAATTTCATCTACGGTTTTGCCGTTCACAGCATATTTAATTGACAGATTCGGACAAACTGTTATAGGTTTTTTATTTACATATTTAAAAGTATCAGGTATGATAGCTACTATTATTTTCTGTGCAAATAAAGCTCCAATTCAATTTGTGGCTCTGTCATCATTTGTTATATGCTTTTTTTCTGTTCCATACGGTTCTATGGTTCGCAGACGATGGTCTCACATTTTAAGAGATGAAAATAGCAAATCAAAAATCCACACAGCTTTCGCTATTGAAAACACTATTGACAATTTAATATATGTTATAGGCCCCATTCTTATTACTTTTACAATTGCAAATGTGTCCCCTGAATTAGCACTTTTAATTCCAGCAGCATCAAACCTTATAGGAGGCACAGCTTTATTTATTCAAAAATCTACCCGCCCTCCACGCAATAGGGAACTAGCTGATAAAGAACTAACAGATAAAAAACTAAAGACTAAAAAATCTGTAAATAAAAAAATAGCAGGCAAAAAACTTACATTTTTGAAACAGTTTAATTTAGTTTTTGTATTAGTTTTAGTCTTTTCACTTTATGGAAGTGCAGACATTTTAGCCCGTCATATAGCAATATCCGAAAATATGCCTCAACTAAACGGTATAATAATTTCAACAATTTCTGCATTTGGAATAGTGTCCTCTGTCTTATATCCACGAATAAATAAAAACGGGAAACGAGGATGGAAGTTTTTCTGTTTGATTCTTATTATCGGCTCAGCATTACTTCCTGCTACATGCAATAATATATATTTGTTTTGGGCGAACGTGGCAATTTTAGGATTTGCACTCTCCCCTATTTATATACTCGCAGATATTGTGATTACAAAACTGCCTGAACAAAAAAATAAAACTCTAAACTTTTCACTGGTTGGGATCTCAAATGGTTTAGGCAATGCATTAGGAATATATATAATAGGATTTACTGTGGAAAGCAATTTAGTTTTAGCATGTACTACAATAGCTGCTATATGCATTTTAGGGTCTGCATATGCAATTTTTAAATTTGCGAAAAGATAGGTTCGCAAAAAGACAAAAGCATAAACTGTTTTATAGTCTATTAGTGTAAACTAAATATATGAAAATATCTGGTTTTCGTGAACTAACTCCAAATCAAAGATTTGCCGAAAAGCAGTTTTTGCAAATTATTGAAAACACTTTTTCGCTTTATGGATTTGAGAGCATAGAAACTTCTTCTGCTCAAAGTGCTTCTGATTTGCTTGCAAAAGGCGAAACCTCTAAAGAGATTTATTTGCTTTCACGATTGCAAGGTGTTGAAAATAATAAAGCAGATATAAATCTGGAATCTGAAAAGCAGCTAGGTTTAAGGTTTGATCAAACTATACCTCTTGCAAATTATATTTATCAGTTTTCAAATGATATTATTTTTCCGTTTAGGGCCTATCAAATTGGAAAAGTTTGGAGAGGTGAAAGAGCACAAGCAGGTAGATTTAGAGAGTTTACTCAGGCAGATATAGATATTATATCATCAAGCACTCTGACAATCACAGATGAAATTGAATGTATTCTAACAGTAGCAAAAGCTTTCAAAAAACTAGAAAATCTTGGATGCCCCCCTATTACAATAAATATAAATAACAGAAAGATAATTGAGAGCTACTATAAATATATTGGCATAGAAAACGTAAATAGCGTTTTACAGATTGTAGATAAACTTCCAAAAATTGGTGAAGATGGTGTTATAGATCAACTGCAAAAAGTGAATGCAGAGGGTGAAAAACCGTTAGATAAAAACGCTGCAAAAAAAATAGTTGACTTCACTCATTTTGATTTACAAACTCTTGAAAGCGATAAAGAGTTTTTCACTTTTTTGAGTAGCAGCTCTGAATACAGTAGCACAATTGAAGAGTTTAAAAATATGAAAAATCTAATTTCGCAAATAAATAAATTAAGATTCGAAAATGTGAAATTAGATTTTTCAATTGCTAGAGGTTTAGACTATTATACAGGTTTAGTGTTTGAAACATTTTTAGAGGGTTTTGAAAGTTTAGGATCTGTATGCTCTGGCGGCAGATATGATAATTTAGTGAAAAAAGGAAATACTGTTTATCAAGGAATTGGCGCTTCTATAGGTCTAACTAGATTATTATATATATTATTTGAAAACTCATCTTTGAAAACGCAGGGGAAAACAGCAGCAGATACTTTTATTATTTTAGACTCTGAAAATGATAGGCAAGCAGCTCTTTGCATTGCAGAAGTTTTGAGAAATAGAGGCATATCTACAATAATCTCTCCAAAAGCAAATAAATACGGTAAACAGATTGAAATGGCTCAAAAATTAGGTATTAAATATGTTTGGTTTTTATCCCCTGAATTAGAAATTAAAAATATAATAACAGGAGAACAAAAAAAGGCAGACCCTAAGACTTGGATGCCTTAGCTTTCCAGTACCTAATTGGAAACGCTGATAATGCTACTAAAATAACAAGCATAATAGTGGCTGATAAATTACCGCCTGGCAAAATATCAGGAGGTGCTGGTAAAACCTCAGAAACTTGAAGCATAACACCAAGCAATCCGAAAATAGAACCACCCGCCACAAGACCTGACGATAAAGAAATGCCATGGATAGTTCTCGTTTCCAAAACTTTTTTCTCTTTAGCAGTTTTAGCACTACGAGATGGTATATCTATTATCAAATATCTTAAAACAGCACCAAGAAACATTATAACCACTGTTTCAATTGGCAAATAAAGCCCTAATGCAGCCATCATAATAGACACTCCTAACAGATGCATAACAAGTCCTAAAATAATACCAACAATAATCATTGACCAAGGCAAAGCGCCTTGAAAAAGCCCTTGCGTTAGCTTTGCTATCAAATTTGCTTGAGGCGCTTCAAAAGATTTACCATCTGCAATAGCAGGCGCCAAAACAGTAATAGTAGAAACAACAACCACGATGCCAACAATATAAGCTACTGTAAACATTTTTTGAATCTCTGGTTTACTTCCTCCAATCAGCGATGATGCCTTTGAACTTTGAGCATAGCCGTTAGAGTAGCATATAGCTCCGCAAACAGAAGTGGCCAAAAATAGCAAAACTATATTATCATTATTTGATGTCCGACCTAGCGCTAAAAACACTAATGAAATCAAAACCACACTTGCAATTAGCATCCCTGATACAGGAGTGTTAGAGCACCCTACAGACCCAGTCAATCGCGCTCCCACTATTGAAAATAATAGCGTAATAACCACTGTAAGAAGTGCAGCAATTATAGCAAGAGGCATATCAAACTTGCATATAAACAGCGCCACTAAAAATACAACTGCAGCACCTGCACTCAAAAAAACTAATTTCAATTTTGAGTTTTCACCATCTGATCCCACTTTAGTTTTTTTCAAATCAGATACAGTTTCTTTTACAGATTTATATATTACAGGCACTAATTTAGCAGCACCTACAATCCCTCCATAAATCATCATTCCAGCACCAATATATCGCAAATATGTAGTTCCTAAATCATCAGGAGTCATAGAAAATAATTTAGATGCACTATTCCAAACAGAGGTAGTGTGATCTGCCTGCGACGAAAAATATGAAATAAGAGGCAAAATTGCGAAATTGCCGAAAACCGATGATGCAAACATTGGCAGTGCAACTTCCATACCAATAATAAATCCAAGCCCTAAAAGCATAGGATTTGCTTCTATTTTAAATCTAAATCTATAAGCCGCAGAGCCAACAATAGAAACTGTATCTTGAAAAAGGCCAAGAACTTGTGAACTCAAACTGGTAATAACAGCCGCAATAAGTGCACCCACACCCATTAATTTAAGCGGTTCGCCACCTGACACAGTGGCTTTCATAGATTCAGCAATAGCAGTTGATTCTGGATAAAGCATATCGGGATGCGGAGTTTCGACTAAATAATTATGCAAAACAAACATAATTCCTGCACCAAAAATAGCCCCTGCACCAGTAGCTAAAGCTGCTTCTAAAGGATTAAACCCTGAAACAGAAGCCACTAATATCACAGCTGGTATAATAAAAACATTTGTAGAGTTTATTTCACCCCCTGATGACATAGACTGCAAAACATTAACACCATAAATGCCTTTTTTCCGAGCAAATGCAGAGACGAATCCTGCACCAAGAATTGTACCTGGTATTCCAGCAGCTACAGTAAGTCCAGCTTTCAACCCTGCATACGCATTAGATGCTGCAAAAATGCAAGCAAATATAATTCCCATTATTAAAATTGGAACAGAAAAGCCTTTATTTGATATTACTTTTGATTTTATTTTTTTGCCATTAGCCATAAAATAAGTATACAAGAAAATGGCAAAAAACTAAAAATTTGATAAACTGTTTATATGTCCCAGAAATCTGATAAAAAAAATAGAGCAGGCAAAAAAGAGCAGCTGATTGAAAAACAGCGCGAACAAAATAAAAGAAATCTTTTTCACATTTTGATTGCTGCTTTGTCAACAGTAGCTGTGATTGCAGGACTTGTAGTTGCTTATCATTTTACATCTCCTGACACTTATAAAGACTCTTCACCCTCGCCAAGTCCAACATCTTCCACACCTATTCCAGAAAGTGAGCAAACAGGACAAAACTCAGGAAAGGTGCCAGATAAAGCAATTACTGAAAATCATGATTGGAGAGCTACTATGCATACCACATTAGGCGATCTGCATATCACTCTTTTAGGAAAGGCAGCTCCACAAGCAGTAGCTAATTTCATTAATTTATCACGCACTAGCTGGTGGGATAAAAATGATGCACAGTGTCCAAGAATTACTACAGAGGGCGTTTGGATTTTGCAATGCGGCGCTCCAAAAGGCGACCAAAGCGGCGGACCGGGATACCAGTTTGGCCCTGTAGAAAATGCTCCTGCCGATAATGTATATAAACAAGGCTATATAGCAATGGCCAGAAGTGATTCAGCATATTCTAACGGTTCTCAATTCTTTATAATTTATAAAGATTCCACATTCCCACCTGGTGGAGGCAATGCTGGATATACTGTTTTTGCAAAAATAGATTCAGGACTAGATCAAATTGAGGATTTTACAAAAGGCGAAAAACCTAAAAACGGTGATGGGAAACCATCAAAAACTATCAAAATTGAAAGCGTATATATAGAGTAGGAAAAATGGCTAAACCTAAAAGCAAAGTAACTATTGTAAAAACCACTGATGATAAGGCAGCTAGAGCTGCTGCAAAGTTTGGAAGAGCAGATTCCGATGGCACAGTTTGGCTTATTGAGGGCGATAGTGAAAGAGTAGTTGGTCAATTCAAAGTAAAGCAGCCTAAAGATGCTTTAGAGTTTTATGTGAAACGCTATTTAGATTTAGTGGACAGGCTAACTCTTTTTGAGAACCGAATAAAAGTAGCTAATGTGAAAAAGAGCGAAATAGACCAAGCAATTGAACATTTTAGAAGTGAATTAGAAAACCCATCAGTAGTTGGCAATGTTCAAAAATTGAGAGACAGATTAGATAAAATTGAGCAAGATGCTGAAATCACAAAAGCGGAAATTGACAAAAATAAAGCTGTGAATATACAGCAGACCATTGAGAATAGAATCAAAATAGTCAATGAAGCAGAAAAAATGGTTGCAAAAATAAACGACAAAATAAATTGGAAACAAACTACTGAAAAGTTTATTAATCTTTTAAATAAGTGGACTCATGAACAAAAAACTGCTCCTAGAATACCAAAAAATATAGAAGATGAACTCTGGAAAAAGTTTGCTGAAAGCCGCAGAGTGTTTGAGGAAAAGAAAAAAGATTTTTATCAAGGATTAAATAAATCATCTCAATTAGCTAAAAAAGCAAAAGAGAAAATAATTGAGAAAGCAAAAATCTTGAGCGAAACTGATAAATTAGAAGTAGGTCAAGAGGGTTTTAGAAATCTAATAAAAGATTGGAAAAACGCTGGCAGAGCTCGCAGAAGTGTAGATGATAAACTTTGGGAAGAGTTTAAAGGTTATATGGATACTTTCTATGATAAAAAGGGATCTGCTGATAAAGCGTTAGATGAAGAATACGAGAAAAACTATGAAGCAAAAATTGCTATTTTGCAAGAGGCGAAAAAATTGCTACCAGTAAAAGACCCTAAAATAGCACGAAGCAAATATAGAGCATATATGTCAAGAATAAATGATTTGGGCAAAGTGCCCTCTTCAAAAGTTAAAGAGTTTAGAGCACAAATTGAGGAAATTGACAATGCTATATCTGATGCAGAAAAGCAAGCTTGGAAAAACTCAGATCCTCGCAAAGCAGAAATAAATGAAAAACTGCTTGAGCTAAAAAAGAAATTAGAAGCTAAATAAAAAAAGTCTTATACTGTTTTTATATTTTTATATTAGGCGAACATCAACTATTTGACCTGTGACACACGATGCCACTGTTTCAGCGGTAGACCGTGCTACAGCTTCAGGCTGCAAAAGAGAGTCTTCTGGCTCTGCTCCAAAAGCGTTTGACCTCATAGGGGTGGCTGTTCTTTGCGGATTTATGCAGTTCACTCGTATATCTTTTTTAGCCCACTCCTCAGAAAGCGCCTGCGTGAGATTCACCACACCTGCTTTAGCAGCAGAATAAATAGAATAGTTTGCTCTTCCTCTTGTATAAGAGCTTGATGTGAAAAAGATTATTTCGCCTTTTGATTTCTCTAAATACGGATATGCTATTTTAGCAATTAAAGCAGGCGCTATTAAATCCATCTCTATTAGATGACGTATATCATTATTATTCATTTTTGCAAGTTCAGAAATTGTTAACTGCCCCGCTGTTAAAACTACTAAATCTATTTTGCCAAGTTTTTTGGCCGCATCAGTAAAAGCATTTTCAATAGATTTTTGATCTGTAATATCTGTCTTAGTCTCAGATCTAGAATATGATAGCACTTTAGCCCCCAAATCAGAAAAGAGCTCTACGCAGGATTTGCCTATTCCATAACTCCCGCCTATTACCATAACTGACATATTTTGAAAATGCTTTTTTAAATCTTTTTCAGAAATATCAAAACTTGCAGTTTTCATTTGAAAAATCTTATCTGCAAATTGCAAATCTATATTTTCAGTGATTTTCATATTTTCATTAGTGCCGTCAATCACTTTAATTTTCTCATCTGGTAAATACTTAAAAACTACTCCACAGTTGTCTGTAGCTTCAAAATCAGAATCTTGCTCTGCCTTTTGATATGCTTTTCTCAAAACGCTTAATCTAAAACATTGAGGAGTCTGCCCTCTGCGCATATAGTGACGAATAGGCATAGAGTTTATGCAATCATCATTGTCTACACCTATAATTGTGTCAGCAGAAACTATAGCAGTGTCTACAGCATTATACTTTTGCAACGCTTGCAAACATCTGTTTATTATATTATTATCTATAAAAGGTCTAACAGCGTCGTGAAGTAAAACAAAAGCATCATTGTCCTCAATTGAAGAAAGTGCATTTAGTGTAGAATCGGTTCTAGTCTCGCCGCCATCAACTATTCTGATAGGTATATCAGTTTTTACATTTTTCAAAATTTCTTTTACACTTTCAATAGATGATTTATGCAAAACTACTAAAATCTCATCAAGTAAATCATTTTGAATAATGTTTTCAAGAGTGTGCTCAATTATTGGCTTACCTGCTATTTTCAAAAGCTGCTTAGGAATAGCAGAGCCCATTCTCTCACCTACTCCACCAGCAAGCACAATAAATATATTACGCATAAAAACTATTTTTCTAAATTATCTGGTCCAAAAGATAAAGGAAGCAAATCAGCAAATTTCATTTCCGTAATCTTTTCAAGATTGTCTATTGGCGCTAAAAGCACAATACAAGTTTCAGGATTGCAAAACTCTCTAATCACTTGTCTGCATACACCACATGGAGGCACAAGCGCAGAGTTATCTCCGCTTCCGTCCGCAAATCCTCCAACAATAGCTATCTTTTTGATTTTCCTCATTCCATCCGCTGCCATATTAGTTATAGCATTTCTTTCAGCACATATTGTGCCACCATAAGATGCATTTTCCACATTGCAACCTGCGTGAATCATATTTTCTTCACATTCTAAAGCTGCTCCCACTGCATATCCTGAATAAGGGGAATAAGAGTTCTTTCTAACCTCAGCTGCTTTTTTAATTAAGTCTATATTTTCCATACTTAAATTGTATCACAAAAAAAGACTCGCAATTGAAAAGATTAAAATCTTTTACTAAATATCTTCTCTCAATTGAGTAAACGCATCCGATAAAGTGCTAGCATTGAGTTTATCCCGAGCATCTAATAAATTAGTATTCCAGTTTTTCAAATCATCTATTATAGTTTCAGGAATAGAGCCTATTATAAATACAGGAGCTTCGGTATCTGATTTTCCAATATCCATTTTAATATGGGAAATAGCGCTCATCCAGCTATTTATAATCTGCTTTGAAACCGTGTTAGAAAAGTTTAAATAATCTAACGCATCTAAAATAATTATTACGCCCCACCCCTCTTTAGGAGCAGGATCAGCACCGAGTGTGGAAATAACTATTTTAGGATTTTTATCAACAGTCTTTATTAAGGTTCTGCCCTCACCACGAGTGGAAACTAATATATCTGTATCTAAAAAAGCTCGCTTGAACCACTGGAAAGTCGTCTCTACACCTTTTTTTCCTAATTTAGTAGGAGCTATTACAAGAGCAGGAGCTTTTTTAGATACACTTTGAAGCGCAGAAAATGCTAAAGCTGGTAATCTAGTATTTTTCACCCAATCAGCAGCTCCATCCTCTCTAGGATTTATTATATTAGGTAGATTAGCATTTTCTGACAGTTTTATTTCATCTGCCTCTTGCAGAAGTTTCCCTATTTCACTTTTTGAACTCAAAAATAGATTTGAAATAGATATTAACTGTTTATTTTCCGATGCTGCTCTTGGTGCTATATTATTATTTTCAGGATTGTATTTTCCCGATTTTGAAGTAGCTTCAGCATTTATCTCGTCCACTAATATAGCACAATCAAAATCCTTTAGCGGTGCAAATGCAACCTTTGCAAGTCCTATTACAGCCAAACTTTTATTATGCAAAACTGAAAACCATTTACGATAATAATTTGCACCGCTATCACTTTTTCTAAACACACATATATCACCAAAACTCTTATTATCAGTTATAGAGCATCCTAACTGCTTTAGATAAGAAACCAAAAGCGATAAATTGGTTTTCCGTGTGAAATTAACTATTATCTTCTTTTTATCTGTTATACATTTTGCCACTTTTAGAGCTATAAAAAGTGTTGGCAGATGATAAAACTTCTTTTCAAAACTCACTACACCTGGAAGAGTTCTAACTCTAAAACTTTTTTCATAATTAAACGCCTGCTCTAAATTGCGATATTGCCCTTTAAAAAATGCGTTATAAAGTTTAGCACATTTTTTATTATCTATATTAGAAGAAACTGCTTCAGAGTTTATAATGCTCGCATCAAGCTCGAGCTTTTCATTATCTAAGTTTGGAAGATATGGATTATTTTGACCGTTTAGAAATAAGTTTTCAAAAACTTCTGCACGCATCTTTTAATTCATTTACTCTATTACATTCCTCCCACGAAAAGCTAACATCTGATCTACCAAAATGTCCAAAAACAGATGTTTGAGTATAGTCAACATTTAGCAAATCCAAATCACGAATTATTGCTGCAGGGCGAAGATCAAAAACTTTTTTCACTCCTTGTAAAATCTTATCGTCAGAAATTAAACCTGTACCAAATGTGTCTATATTCAAACTAACAGGTTCAGCAATGCCTATTGCATAACTCACCTGCAGCTCTACCTCTTTTGCAAGATCTGCCGCTACCACATTTTTTGCAATCCACCGCAAAGCGTATGATGCGCTTCTATCAACCTTTGATGGGTCCTTTCCTGAAAACGCTCCACCTCCGTGATGAGCTATACCTCCATAAGTGTCTACAATTATTTTTCTACCGGTCAAGCCTGTATCAGCTCTTGGGCCCCCGATTATAAACTTTCCTGTAGGATTGAAAATAAAATCAAAGTTGCTCGTATCTAAATTATATTTGCTAAAATTATATTTATCTAGCACAGGGCGAACTACAGATTTAAGTATTTCATTTTTCAGAGTTTTTTCATTTACATTTTCATTATGTTGCGCAGATATAACTACTGTTTTAACAGCTCTAGCTTTTTTACCATCATATTCTAAAGTGATTTGAGTTTTGCCATCAGGGCGTAGATTTTCAACAGTGCCCTCTTCACGAACTTTTACTAATTGCAAAGCTAATTCATTTGCAATTTTAGGAGCTAGGGGAAAAAGTTCATCTGTTTCACAGTTTGCATATCCAAACATAATTCCCTGGTCTCCAGCACCTAAATAATTTAAAGATGATTTAGCCTGTCGCTTATGATCAATATCTTTTATTTGATCTACGCCTTGAGATATATCAGGCGATTGTGAATCTATAGAAACTAGCACACCGCAAGATTCATAATCAAAACCTACTCTTGATGAATTATAGCCTATCTTTTTCAGAGTCTGCCTAACAATGTTTTCTATTTCCACATAATAATCAGTAGATATTTCGCCCATCACTGATACTAAACCAGATGTTACAAATGTTTCAACAGCTACACGAGCATTTTTATCATTTTTTAGAATCTGAGTCAAAATAGCATCAGAAATTTGATCACAAACTTTATCAGGATGCCCGCAAGTGACAGACTCGCTAGTTACAAGTCGTGTCATAAATTATTTGCCTGGGAATAAATCTATAATACCTTTATTAATCTCTTTCATAGCTATAGATAAAGATTTGTCATCACTCATTTCCTCTTTATCTATCATAGGTCCTACACTTTCAAGTAAACCCTCTTGAAGCTGGGCGAAATAAGAATTAATCTGTTTAGCTCTTGCTGCTGAGAAAGACGCTAAAGCATATTTAGAATCTGTCTTCTCTAATAACTCGTCAATTGGTGGATTTGATAATCCCTCTGGTTGTGGAATAGTGCCTGTCATTTATTCACCCTTTCTAATATAAGTTTATCATAAAAGGCTAAAAAGTAAAACGGATTAAATATGAACTAAGTTTGCTTTTTTAGAGTATTTCGGTGCAAAAATAAAAAGCATAATCACAGCTGCCACTCCTAAAAATGATGAAATAAAAATAGTAGTTCCAAGGGTTAAAGCTGTAGTGCCCACAGAAACTAATAAAGGTCCTATAGCATTGCCTGAATCAGAAAATATACGCCAAAGTCCCAAAAAATTTGCTCTATATTCTGGCGGCGCCACATCTGCTGCAAGAGTCATAATTATTCCTGTGCCTAAACCGTTTCCAATTCCTATAACTATAGAACAGATGCAAATGCTTGCAAAACTATGCGTAAAAGGAAGCCACGCCAGCCCCGCAGCCATAATAAGCATAGACGGAACCGAGCTCCAAAGTCTTCCAAAGTGGTCCATTATCAAAGCAGATGGATAAAATAATAAACAGTCAAAAAGTGATGATATGCCAAATATCAGGCTCACATCTGATTCGCTTATTCCTTGGGACTGGCTCCATAAAGGTATTCCAACCTGACGAATAGCTCTTATAGCTCCTATTATCAAAATAGTTAAACCAAGTGTGAAAAATATATTTCTATGAGTTTGAAAAATCCATCTTGATGATATATTCTTCTGCTCAACTTTACGCTTTTTTGCACCGCTTTTGGCAAACTTTTTACCTGTTTTACTATCAACATCTGTAAATGCTAAAAGCGTGATAAGAGTAAGCACCACTATTATTATTGACAAAATATAAATCGAATTCAGACCCCAAACAGATATAGTAGCAGAACCTAAAAAAGGACCTGCCAAAAGCCCTATTCGCGTCATACCTCCTAATGTGGAAAGAGCACGAGATGTATATTTTTCTGGAGTGATTTCTATCACATAACCTTGACGAGCGAGCATAAATATAGCATTTATACCTCCTATGAAAAATATACCCAAGCCTAAAATAAAATAGTTTGGTGCAAAAAAGCATAGTACAAGGCATACAAATGAACCGAGCGACCCATAAATCATTGCAAGCCTGTCCCCATGTGCTGTAGCTAATTTACCAGCCGGAATATCTCCTACTATTTGACCCACACCAAGTAAAGCGGCTACCACAGATGCTACTGCTACACTTGCCTGCAAATTCAAAGCTGCTATAGCTATCATAGGTGTGATAGCGCCTATTGCTATTTCATAAAGAGCTGCAGGCAAAAAGATTTTAACTATTAGAGTGTTTAAATTTTTCAATCCTGCCCCTAGTGTTCTCATAAACCTTAACATTTTTTTCAAAAGCTAAATAATTCCGTTTCAAAATAAGTGCTGCAATAATTCCTGATCCTGAATTAGCATTCAGATATAAAACAGTATCATTTATTTTAGTAAAAAGCTTTAGCAAACGCTCATAGAGTTTTATAGGCTTTTGAAAAAAAGATATTCTTTCATCATATTTATCAAAATCAACATCATACGAAGACTTTATAACCGGACTCACATATGATAAACCGCTTTTATTGAAATACACTTTTTCTCCAGGTTTTATAAACCATAAAATAATAGATGCAGATGATGTGAAAAATTTCTTTTGGTTTCTACCGCTACTGCTTCTGCGATTTTCAGCTTTTTTATCATTTACCGTTTTATCTATAACATTTTTATCTACTAACGGGGAAAGGTTTTCAAAAATAAGAATATCTTTATATTGTAAACGCGCTTTTTTCGCGGCTGATAAAACACTATCTACCTGCTCTGGGGAGCATATACATAAAAAACTTCCGCCCTTTTTCAGCAAAGACGCTGCGGAAGTCACCCAGGGCGCAGAAGCTAAATTGCTCTTTTTTGAAAATGATGATTTGCTGTTTCTCAACTGCGGCTCTGCTATTACTAATTCCACCTCTACATTTTGCCGCTTTAGATGTTTTGAGCCTGATTCAAAGTCCTCATTATAGATAGATCCATATTTGAAAACAAAATCTTTTTTTGAGTTTTTATGTTTTGAATTTATATGATTTGATTTCTGATTTTGTATCATATTTTAATTATATACATTTTATAATAATTTCACAATTTCATTATGAAGCAGTCTACCCTTTAGAGTCAAAACAAGTAAACCCTCTTCAGCTTTTTTGCTGTCTATCAGATTTTCACTCAAAAGCATATCTACTATTTTTGCATCTAGTGCTTCTCGTAAGATTATTTGCTTTGATGCATTAGCTATTGGCAAACCGCCACTAGTCCTTGTAAATAGCATTTTCTTCTCAAACTCAATTTCCTCTGGGTTTAGAGTTGACTTTTTAGGCGGTTTGCCAGCAATATAATCTGCGAGGCGGCGGGCGTTAGTCTCTCTAAGATTTCCCACTGATGATGCAGCACCTGCACCAATTCCTAACCAGCTGCCGCCTCGCCAATATCCTAAATTATGCTCACATTGAAAATCAGGACCTCTAGAAAATGATGAAATCTCATACCAAGAAAAGCCTGCTTTAGATAAAAAAGCATCAGCTGTCTCATATTGAGTAGCCACTTCAGCATCATCTATCAGCGTATATTTTCCTTTTCGAACCGCTTGAAAAAGAGGCACATTCTTTTCAAGAGTTAAGGCATAAAGCGAAATATGTTTCAAATCCAGATTTATAGCAGCGTTCAAAGTATCTTCCCATATAGCCTTTGTCATATTCGGAATGCCATATATCAGGTCTATAGAAGTTTTAAACCCCAAATTATTAGCAAAATCCAAAGCAGTAAATACATTTTGTGGATTATGAGTTCTGTCTAATATATCAAGCATTTCCTGATTGAAACTTTGAACACCTAGCGAAAGACGATTTACGCCTGCAGCCTTAATCTGTTTTAAATAGTCGCCTGAAATTGTATCAGGGTTTGCCTCTAAAGTGATTTCAGCATCTGCTTCCAAAGTAAAAACGTTAGCAATTGCATCTATTATACGCTTTATGCCATCAGGAGGCAAAAGCGAGGGAGTTCCGCCTCCAAAAAACACTGTTTTACAGGATTTGATATTCTCTTTAGCAAGTTTTTCTCTATAGCTTTTGCCTCGGTTTTCAATTTCTCTAATCAGAGCATTTGTATACTCTGCAAGACTAAAACCATCTATAGACAAGTCCGAGCGGGAAACGGAACCAGATATAGCAGAAGTGGCGGAATGCAAAACAGAATGTGGAGCAGGTGATACTGCAAAAGATAAAAAATCACAATATCCGCAGCGTTTCAAACACGCAGGTATATGAATATATACGCCAAAATTGTTAGATAAATGGCACCCTGTATTCAGAATAATATCGTATTATAATTTGATAGCAGTTTCTAATGCTATTTCCATCATACGGGTGAAAGAGTTTTGTCTCTCTTCGCTAGTAGTCTCTTTTTTAGAAACAAATGAATCTGAAATAGTTACAATTGCTGCAGCATTTTTGCCTGTGGCAGCAGCATTATTGAACAATGCAAACGATTCCATTTCTACACATTCGCATCCTTTTTCATCTCTCAGGCGCTCCCATGCAGGCTTTGGATCAGAGTCTGCTTCTCTATAGAAAACATCTGACGAATGATAGCGGCAAAGTTTTACAGGATACCCTAGTTCTTTCGCCGACTCTTCTAATACTTTATTCAACTCATCGCTGCCTTTCAAAATATCAGATTTTTCACCTCTTTGAACATGGGTGAAAGAACTCTCTGAATAAGCGTCTGACGCTATTGCCACATCATAAATATCTAAAGATGGAGAATAGCTTCCTGCAGATCCTATTCTTATTATATTATCTACATCATAGTGAGTGAAAAGCTCATAAGAATAAATGCCAATAGATGGCATACCCATGCCGCTTGCCATTACAGAAACTTTTTTGCCTTTATATTCTCCTGTGTATCCTAGGCAGTTTCTAACGCTATTTATAAGCTTTGGATTCTCCAAAAAAGTTTCTGCTATAAACTTTGCTCTTAGAGGGTCTCCCGGCATAAGAACCGTCTTTGCATAGTCTCCTTTTTCGCCTTCGTTATGTGGTGTAGCCATGAATTTTTCCTTTCGCTAATAAAGTATCTTACATAACTATTATACACTAAACGAAGCCGAAAAAGTAAAGAAACTCTGAAAAAGAGTTTACTTTACTACAAAGATTAAGCGTCAGAACTTGACTTCAAACCTCTAGAAAGATTTCGCATAAATGTCGCCATCTGTCCACGAGTAGTCTTATTAGAAGGTCTAAACGTGCCATCTGAATATCCACTAGTCACACCTACTTTTATCAACCAAGCCACAGCATTTCTTTCAGAAGAAGAAGTCAATTTATTTGCATCTTTGAACTTTGCTAAATAAGAGTTTACTTCTGCATCGCTCATATATGGTTTAGATGCAAATGCATACATAAACATTGCCATTTGTGCACGGCTTACAGATGTATTAGGCATATAGACTTTATCACCAGCATACTGACAATCCTTTACAGGTTTGCCTTTACCTGTGCAAGTGTAGCCTCCTGTGACACCTGAGGTAGAAAGCCATTTAATATCATCTTTCATAGGACTAGCAGATATATCAGAGAAGTTCTCAGGTGTACCAACTGTTCTTGGATCTCCTGCTAAACGGTGGAAAAATACTGCCATTTGTGCTCTTGATGTTGTAGCTGATGGTTTATATGCATTTTCACCAACTTTTGTACATTCCTTTACAGGTTTGCCTTTACCTGTGCATTCATAACCTGAAGTCACACCATATTTTGCTAACCATAAAATATTTGCCTGCTCACCACTGCTCAACTTCTTGATATCTACAAATGATGTTGGGGCATTAGGGTTTGGCTGCAAATCAAATGTCACAGTATTACTACTTGCATATTCTGGAGGAGTCACACCGTTAGATAGTATAGGTGTCAAAACAACATAATAATCTCCTGAGAACACTACATCAAATCTTACAGTAGTGGCACCCGCAGACACATCTTTTTCTGCAAATTTGCCATCAGCATAATTATATAATTTGACATTATAGCCCGCTACAGAAGCTGTGTTCAAATTAGTCCAGCTAGCACCAATATTTTTATCATTATCAGCAGGCGTGTTTGGATCAGAATACACTGTTAAATCTCCAATATATTCAGTACTTTGATAAGTAAGTTTCACGCCCTGGTTTTCAGTAACAGCACCAGCAATATTGTGTACTCTAATAGTAACTTCAGTGCCATTAACAAAAGTAGGAAGTGTCACGTTTAGATTATTAGCATTTGAAATACTAAATAATGCATCTTTACAAACAGGAATAGCATCTGTTGTGCAAATCTCAACTCGAGATACATTATTCACATCCTGACCAGCGACAGTATCTGTAAATTTGAAATTGTCACCTTGAATAACTATATTCTGATTTGGCTGAACATCAGTGTCAGATGCACCAGTTACAGAAGTGCTGTTTACATAAACTATATCAAATGCGTCTGAATTACCAAAGTCGTCTGTTGGAATGACTACAGGAACTCTTATGTAAGAGCTATTTGTGAAAGTGCAATCAAGCACACTGCAATCTAAATCAGTCAAAGCTGGTAATTTAATTTTCGCACCTGTGCTAGTAGTATCAGTCAAATAACCCACAAAAGAAGTGCCTCCAACAGTGATATTACCTGCTTGAGAACCCTGTCTATCAAGCTCAGTGCCAACAACATCTAAAGGATTAGCAACTGCGCCTGATGGTGTTAGATATAATAAACCTGATGATTTGCCATCTATAGTTGATATTGCCGGTGGAGCTAAATATGTATATACATTATTAGCGTAGGTATATGAATCTACCGGTCCAGTAATTCTGA